>NZ_CEWDFQ010000249.1:0-4687 GCF_982438285.1 Acetatifactor sp.
ATGTAGTAGTCCGTGATGATCTGCTTTGCTCTGGCCATGCCCGGGATCCCCAGCGTGACCTTTCCTGCAGATACGCCTGCTGCCTTGATAATATCCTTGTCCACGGTCTGCTGATTCTTGAATGACCACATCAGGAGCGCCGCTATGCAGCCTTTCAGTGACTTTCCTTTCTTCCGTACATTGAATGCCAGCAACTCATTTTCCATGCACTGGCCTCTCAGGTACTCCACCCAGTCCTCCATGATTTCTTTCGGTTTCAGCTCCGCCACCTCAACATCAATCTTTCCCAGTGCCGCTGTCAGCTGATCGCACAGCACCGGAATCTCTCCCTGCAGATACATATCTACGAAATCACTCTGGATTCCGTTCTCCTTTGCCATGGCTCTCAGCGACTCTGTGTCTCCCTCATTGAACAGATTCTCTGCAAGCTCATTGATTTCTCCAAAAGAATTGAGTTCTCCAAACTTCTCAAACATTCTCCTGCTCCTTTCGTTTTTCTATTTCCCCCTGCAGCCACCCGGTATATTCATGCTTTCCGGGAGACGTCAGGATGAGATGCTTGTTTGACAGGCTCCATATCCTCATCCACTCCTCCTGGTTGGCTACCGGCTTTTTCTTACTGGTCAGAAATTCGTTTCCCGCCCAGATCGCCAGGTTGCGCTCCAGCATATTGAGGACAAATTCATCCTCTGTACAGATGCAGACCTCACAGCTCTGGTTGAACCTTCCCAGGGCCTCCGCCAGTGCTGTCAATACCGCCTGATGATATGTACCCATTACTTTTCCAAATCCCTCTCGTGTCTTCGCCTCTCCTCCCACCATGCACTCCAGCACATAACCGTAATGTTTCTCTGTGGCTTTCGGAGAGCTGCTGTCTGTGGTTATATAGATCTTTGTCTGATACAATTTATTCCCTCCTATACCGGATCATGGTGTATCGTCTGTACTTAAATCCCGTAACCGGGTTGATGCCCTCATAGATATGGGCCATGTAGTATCCTTTCTTTGGTTTCGGCTCCGGTTTCCACCGCACCAGCTTGTCCTTCTTTGGTTCCGGCAGAGGCATATTCCGGCTGGTTCCATAATTGGCCTCCCGGAGTCTGGTCTTTCCCGGCGTTCCGTCCTTTTTGGCCTCTACTGTGTGCTGGTCCTTCGTGATGTAGCTGGCCAGCTTCGTAAAGTCCTCATCATAGTATTGGCTTTTCCGGATCTCCGTGAACCAGGTGCCTCCCTTCTCCCAGGCTTTTTGGATGATGCTGGCCGTGTCCCCGATCTCGTTGATGATCAGATGGATGTGCCAGGCCCCCCTGGTGCCCTGCTCTATGTTCCGGATCCAGAACACCTCATACCCTCGTTTCTTGTATTCCTTCCGTACATACCGCATGGCCTTTTGAAAATCTTTCAGAGCCGCTGCCATATCCGGCGGTCGGTTCTGCACACTGTAGGTCCATGTCGCCCAGATGTCCCCCGGCTTGAAATACTCCAGTAATCGGTGCCGGCATCTCCTGGCCTTGTTCATGGCATTCACGGCCCGCATCTGCTCCTCTGTGGGCTTTGCCCTCTTGTTCCTCTTTACTCCCGGGGCGCCATACCTCCCGTCATGGAACTCCTCCACATCAATGATGGCTCCCCTCCGGAACCTATATGTTTTCCTCTTTATTGCCATAGTATCTGTCCTATCTTTAATAGCTTTATCAAGTCCAAAACGGTAGGCAAAAGCCCCCGTTTTCCTTGACTTTATAAGGCCGTAGTGATACTATGGTTCCAGGAAGTTTTTCCATAGCCCACTGGGCCTGCTGGCGTTTGCAGACGCCAGCTTTTTTCATGTTCAGACCACAGCCTCAACGGTCACTCCGTTCTCTTCTGCGATCTTCTTGGCGAACTCCATGACCTCCTCCATGGATCCGCTCATGCAATACATATTTGCTCTATTCCCGGATGGCAGCGTTACATTTGCGCTCCACCTTATGATCTTGATCGGGTTCTCCCCTATCTTCCTGCTTCTCATATCCACCTCCGGCGGTGCCCTTATCATGTGACCGCCTCCTTTTTTGGCTTGTGTACCCTGTTGGTCTTTTCGCATTAAAAAGACTCCGAAAACCTGTTGACCTACCACACGCTCTCTGGTCGGCGTGACCACCGTCATTTTTGCATGGTACCCATGAGACAGCTCTTGACCTGCTGCCGCACCTATGCAGGGAGCCACCCTGCCATAACACGCTCTGCCGGAGTCGGACCGGCCCTGGCTGCCCGGTGCAGAGAGCGCAATTTTCATTCATCATCTTTTCTGTTGGCCGCTATAAGCGCCCATAAGATAACCGCAAAGGCTCCGAACAGGGCGCCTCCCAGAAATGCTGCTACATATTCCACGGCTCATCCTCCTCTCCGTCCTCTTGTTCAAACCAGTTGTTGGCTATGCAGAACAGCGCCAGCCACGTTCCGCTCACAGCGCAGATGATCAGGCAGTTGACTATTCCGCAGCCGCCGTCCGGGCTGTCTATGCTGCACACTGCTCCAACATACGCCAGGGCCGCCACCGCTGTGATTGTCTTTAAGATCCCGTTGTGGATCCGTCTACGCCATTTTCTGACTGACCGACTGTGCCACCAGTTCCGGCACCTCATGGATATCCGCCGTGATTTTCGCCTTATACTTCTCTGACAGGATCCCTGCCAGCACCTCATAAAATCTCTTAACATCAAAATTCCCTCTGACCTCCATTTCCTACCTCCTGCCGTACCCGGCGCCTGATCTCTCTGTTTAACCTGTTTGCCTCCTCCCGGTGCTTTTTCCGGCTCTCCGCTGTGAGTGCGTAACGAGCCAGATCCAGCTCCCGGTTCCGTTTCCGTATCAATTCTGTTGTGGTGTTCACTTTGTCCTCCCTTGTCATTCCCCGCTTATGCTCCTATACTTTACTTGCAGGCTCCCTGGCCGGAGCTGAGTACATAGGAAAGGAGCGTTTCTATCTATGAAAGAATTTTCTGATTTTCGTAATTATTGGTTTACTCCTGATAAAGAGCGTGATCTCCGAAACAAAGCCCTTGCTCAAACCCAGGAATTAACTATCAATAACGAAAAATCGTTTATGGCAACATTTTCAGCTACTTATTCTCTTTTGTTGCTTGCCGAGTATCATGAGTGGTTAAATCAATAGTGATACCCTTTATTTCTGCGCCCTGCTTTGTCTTTGTAGGGCGCTTTCTCATTAACGCCACATCATCTGCGCTTTTATATAATCTTTTTTCCGCAACCATGTCCCACATAATATGGCGTGCAGAGGCCGCAATCCCATTACCTACCTCTAAGACGTCATTGATGGTGTACCCCGCCGCCTCGCAGTAGTGCAGGACCGCCGCCGCCAGCTCCTGCGGATCCGCTTTCTCCCCTGCCTTGGCCACTACTACCCGGCCCTGCTCCAGTAATTCTATAATTTCATTCATGGTTTTCTTTACCTCCTGAATAGCTTTTCATGAACAGTGAACTGTCTGGCTTTCTCATGCAGTTCACTGTTTTTCTGCATTTTGCTCATCAACATCTGAGGGATCATTTCCGCCTCTGCGACATTCAGCCCCTCATCTTCCATCACTTTCATGATCTTCGGGAGCGCTCTGTCTATCTTGAACATGTCCACCAGTGGTCTGTTGGCAGCTCCCGTCCTTGGTGTTTCTTTTAGATCCATGGCCATAGGTACCTCCTTTCCGAAACTTACTTCAGTAAATAAATAAACAAGCTCGTTGCCACCGCTGATATACATGCGCTGATCAGTGTGCACATGATACAGATCCGGCGCATCATCAACTTAGGCCTTTCATATTCTTCCATAGCGTCCGCCACATCCACCAGTGCGGATGCTATGGCATCTCTGACCTCATATCCATCTTTGGAACTCATCACTTTTCCCGCTGCAGATCTAATCCTTTTTGATATTTTTTTCATGGCCGTCTCCTTATGCACTTGCTATTTTAGATGATTTATAATCATCTTTTTGGCAAAAAAAATTCTCTCCTTTTCTTCCAGGGATTCAATCTCTAATAATTCGCACAACGCAGCCACCTCGCTGGTCTTAAATTCCTGCTTATTCTGCATCTTTAAGTTGAATCCATAAGGGGACAGTCCTAAGTATTCAGCCACAAATTTCAGCTTGAGTCCTTTTGCATTGATCAGTTCTCTTAATGCTTCAGAGTTTGTCATTTTCATTCTCCTTTCTTGTTGATTATAAATCACCCTCCTACATAATACCGCTATGTTGCCTTTTCGTCAACTATTTTTTTTTAAAACGCCAAAGAATATTGATTTATCGGAAACCATATGGTATATTGTGATTATTACAAACAAGGTGGTATTGAAAATGACTGAGATAGGCATGCGTATACGAGCAAAGCGCGAGGCTCTTGGTATTACACAGGAAGAGTTGGCAAAAATGCTGGGATATAAAAATAAATCTACAATAGCGAAAATCGAAAATGGTGTCAACGATATTACGCAGAGCAAGGTCTTAGAATTTGCTGCTGCATTGCACACCACCGTTGCCTATTTGATGGGATGGGATGATGTTGCTCCATCAAATGATTTTTCTCTCAGCGACTTAGAAAAGCAAATTATAATAGCATTTCGCAAATCAGATGAAATTTCAAAAGCTATGGTTTTGCGTGCTCTTTCCATTGATGAGGTAGTATCAAAAGGGGAG
>NZ_CEWDFQ010000250.1:0-4683 GCF_982438285.1 Acetatifactor sp.
GGGGGATACGGTGCTGGTAAAGGCCTCCCACGGCATGGAATTTTCAGAGCTGATCAGAAAATGCTTTCTTGTTGATGAAGTACCGCTCTGAGATAATGCCGCTCACATAGGTGCCAAGCTTTTTCCGGGTTTCCTTGTCCAGCTCATTGATATAGATGGGCTTACAGTATTCGATGATCACTGTGGCAGGCTTTACCCTTGGCAGATGATCCTCAAAGATGGCCGCAGAATTTACGATGGACATGGGGACCACGGGAACGTTTCCCTTTTCTGCGATCTTAAAGCTTCCCTCGTGAAAGGGCAGAAAGGTGTCGGGAACCTTGTTGCGGGTGCCTTCCGGAAAAATGCAGATGGAAATCCCGTTTTTTACCTTTTCCACTCCTGCCAGTATGGTCTTTAATCCCTGCTTGATATCGTCCCGGTCCAGAAACAGACAGTGGAGATTGCGCATCCAGTTTGTCAGAAGGGGCCATTTGAGCATTTCCTTTTTGGCGATGTAGCCTGTGGGCCGGGGAACCCTTACATAGGTCATCACAATATCAAAGTAGCTTCTGTGATTGCCCACGTATAAGACGGCCGTGTCCTTGGGCACATTTTCCTCGCCCAGAACAATCACCCTGGTGCCGGCCAGACGAAGAACCTGACGGAAGGCCCAGTTTACGATGGCCAGAGAGCTTTTGTCCTTGAGGGCCGGGTTAAACCTGCCAATGATCCATTCCGCAATCAGAAGAGGAATGGAGAGAATTAAAAACAGAATGACAAACAGTGCCACTATCAGAAATCGTATCATAAAAGTACCTTGCCTTTTCCAGTTTCGTTTCCTCCCGAGTATATCATAAAATCCCCGTTCTGTACATAGAATAGAGAAAAACCCAAAAGCAGGGAATTTGAGAGAATGAGACGGATTTTTTTGGGGCTTTTGATTACCCTGAACGTGTTGTGCCTGTGTGGATGCACCCTTATGAGCCAGGAGAGAGTCAAACTGAGAGACTTAGATTTTACGGTTTTAAGTGAGGAAAAAATACCCCAGGAGCTTGCAGAGATTTTAGAGGAGAAAAAAAGTGAGGCCTTTCAGCTGACCTACAAGGATGGGGAAGCTCTTTACATATGTATCGGATACGGCCCACAGGAGACAGGAGGCTACAGCATTGCGGTAAATGATTTGTACCTGACAGATACGGCCATCTATGTAAACACCAGTCTGCTGGGCCCACAGCCGGAGGAAAAGAGCAATAAGACCGTTTCCTATCCTTATATTGTGATCAAGACGGAGTACCTGGACCAGACCGTAATGTTTGAGTAAGCTTTCCCTGATTGCCTATTTCCGGAAAACGTGATAAACTTAGGTGAAATGTGGCAAGGGAGGCACAGATGATGCTGATCAAAAACGGATATGTGATAGACCCAAAATCAGGTTTAGAGGGCAATTATGACATCCTTACAGAGGGAGACGTCATTGTAAAAATTGCAAAGGAGATTGAGGCGCCCAAAAAGGGCTGCAGGGTGATAGACGCGGAGGGGCTTTTGGTGGCTCCGGGACTAGTGGATGTGCATGTGCATTTCAGGGAACCTGGCTTTACCCAGAAGGAGGATATCTCCACCGGAGCCGCTGCAGCCGCCAGAGGCGGTTTTACGACGGTAGTGCTGATGGCAAACACAAAGCCGGCGGTAGATAATGTGGATACCCTGGAGTATGTGCTGGAAAAGGGAAAAAGGACAGGCATCCATGTCCTGACCTGCGCCAATGTGACCATGGGGATGCAGGGAAAGGAGCTGGTTCCCATGGAGGAGCTGGCGGAGAAGGGCGCGGCAGGCTTTACAGACGACGGTATGCCTCTTTTGGATGAGGCGCTGGTACGCCGGGCTATGGAGGAAGCCGCAAGGCTGGACCTGCCTATAAGCTTTCATGAGGAGGACCCGGGCTATATTGTGAACAATGGCATCAATCAAGGGAAGGCCAGCGCTTATCTGGGGGTGGAGGGCTCTCCCAGAGAGGCGGAAATTACTATGGTGGAGCGGGACCTTAAGCTGGCTCTGGAAACGAAAGCTGACATCAATATTCAGCATATCAGCACCAAAGAGGCGGTAGAGCTGGTGCGCCAGGCCAAAAAGAAAGGCTCTCATATCCACGCGGAGGCTGCGCCCCACCATTTTTCCCTGACGGAGGAGGCGGTTTTGGAGTATGGGGCTTTGGCCAAAATGAACCCTCCTTTGCGGGAGGAGGAGGACAGGCAGGCTATTATCCGGGGGCTGGCAGACGGCACCATTGATCTGATTGCCACGGATCATGCCCCGCACACTGCCTCGGAAAAGGCAAAACCTATCACGGAGGCCCCAAGCGGCATCATCGGGCTGGAAACGGCGCTGCCTCTAGGCATTACAAAGCTTGTGGACGAAGGATACCTTACCATGAAGCAGCTTCTTGCCAAAATGACCTGTAATCCTGCGGCCTTGTATCATCTGCGGGCGGGATATCTGGCAGAAGGCGGACCTGCGGATTTGGTTCTCATCGACACGGCTGCGGAAACAGTTTTTGAAAGATACGCATCCAAAGCCTCAAACACCCCCTTTACCGGCTGGCGGCTTAAGGGAAGAGTAAAAGCCACGATCTGTGCAGGCCGGGTGGTGTATGAAGAATAGGTAACTGCGAAAATTGCTCCCTGGTATCAGAAACTGGGCGTAATAACCAAAATAAGGGTGACTAGCTACTGCTTCGGAACCCGTTTTTGGTTATTACGACCAGCTTCGTGACTTTGCCAGCGAGTTTCACAATCACCTATGAATGAAGAAAATGGAAAGGAATGATAGCATATGAGGCAAAAGCAGAAGGCGGCAGTGCTCTCTCAGAGACAGACAGCGCCGGAAATTTACGATATGTGGATTGAGACGGACCTTGCAAGGGAGGCGGGACCGGGGCAGTTTATCTGCATTTACCCCAAAAGTGAGAGCACACTGCTTCCAAGGCCCATCAGCATCTGCCAGGTGAACGAGCAAAAGACGGCCATCCGCATTGTCTACCGGATTGCAGGCAAGGGAACCAGAGAATTTTCCTCCTATAAAGCCGGAGAGGAAATCTTTATACTGGGCCCTTTGGGAAATGGCTTTCCCTTTCAGAAAGGGGAGGGCAAAAGGGTGCTGCTTATGGGAGGCGGTATCGGAATTCCTCCCATTTTACAGCTGGCCCAGGAGATAAAGGGGGACAAGCAGATGGTTCTTGGGTATCGGGATAACCACCTGTTTTTAAAGGAAGATATGGAAAAACTGGGGGCGGTGCAGATTGCCACAGAGGACGGAAGTGTGGGAGTGCAGGGAAATGTTATGGATGCAGTCAGACAAAAAGGTCTGGAGGCGGATCTGATTTTTGCCTGTGGGCCCATGCCTATGCTGCGGGCGATAAAGGCATATGCCCAGGAGAAGAACATTCCCGCCTATATTTCTCTGGAAGAGCACATGGCCTGCGGCGTGGGCGCCTGTCTGGGCTGTGTGGTGAAAACAAAGGAGATCGACCACCATTCCAATGTGCACAACGCCAGAATCTGTACAGACGGTCCGGTTTTTGAAGCAGAGGAGGTGGAAATCTGATGAAGCTTGAGACAGTGATTGCGGGAGTGACCTTTCAGAATCCTGTTATGACAGCCTCTGGAACCTTTGGCTCCGGCATGGAATACTCGGAATTTGTGGATTTAAACCGCTTGGGAGCAGTGGTGACCAAGGGGGTGGCAAATGTTCCCTGGCCGGGGAATCCTACGCCAAGAGTGGCTGAGGTGTACGGAGGAATGCTGAACGCCATAGGGCTGCAGAATCCCGGCATTGATGTGTTTATGCAAAGGGATATTCCTTTTTTAAAGCAGTATGATACGAAGATCATTGTGAATGTCTGTGGAAAAACCGTGGAGGATTATGTAGAGGTAGTGGAGAGACTGGGTGAGGAAAGCGCTGTGGCTATGCTGGAAATCAACGTATCCTGCCCCAACGTAAAGGAGGGAGCCATCGCCTTTGGGCAAAATGCGGACGCTCTGTATCATATTACCTCCGAGATCAAAAGACATGCAAAGCAGCCTGTGATGATGAAGC
Organism: Acetatifactor sp.; assembly: GCF_982438285.1. Classification (NCBI taxonomy): domain Bacteria; kingdom Bacillati; phylum Bacillota; class Clostridia; order Lachnospirales; family Lachnospiraceae; genus Acetatifactor; species Acetatifactor sp. The sequence continues at coordinate 4,075 of NZ_CEWDFQ010000250.1, forward strand.
TCAGTCCCAATGTAACGGATATCACGGAGATGGCAAAAGCCGCAGAGGCCGCGGGAGCGGACGCTCTTTCTTTGATCAATACCATAACCGGCATGAAGATAGATGTGCACAGCCGCAGATTTGCTCTTGCCAACAAGACAGGGGGCATGAGCGGACCGGCCATTAAGCCCATCGCCGTACGCATGGTATATCAGACGGCAAAGGCCGTGAAGATTCCTATCGTAGGAATGGGAGGCATCGCAAGCGGTGAGGATGCCATAGAATTTCTGCTGGCCGGGGCAAGCGCCGTAAGCGTGGGAGCCATGAATTTTGTAAATCCCAGTGAAACTATGGAGGTGCTTGAGGGAATTGAAAGATACATGAAACAGCATCATGTGGAAAACGTGACGGAGCTTATTGGGGCAGTGCAGGAATAGCAATGCTGCTTGTGTCCCGTGATACCGGAGCCAAAAGGTGCTCTGGGCCGCAGACAGTCAGAAGTGTTTGCTGTCTGCGGCTGTTTTTTTCGGCACGATATCACGGGACACTCTTGTCATAAATAGAAAAAGGCCTTCATATGTATATTTATAGAAGTATATAGGTAATTGCGAAACTCGCTCTCTGGTATCA
>NZ_CEWDFQ010000251.1:0-4678 GCF_982438285.1 Acetatifactor sp.
CCGTAAAATCCCCTGTCTCCTGCTCTAACTGTACATGGGCGAAGGGACAGCTTGGGAGCTGTATCCTTTTATGGCAGTCAAGACACACCGCATAATGGGTGTGCTCTCCACGGTTCAGCTCATACACCAGGGTACCGTCCCCCATCCAGTTTGTCTTGTTTACCATTCCCTTTTCCTCAAAGGCAGCCAGAATACGGTAAATGGTAGACACTGCAAAGGAGCCGTCCGACTCGTCCTTTTCCACACGGTTATAAATCTGAACGGCGCTTAAAGGCTCCTTTGCCTCAAGGAGAACCTGGTACACGCACCTGCGCTGCTTTGTCCATTTGATTCCCGGGGGATAGACAATGCTCCCACACTCCTGTGATTGAGGCCCTTTCCTGCTCATGCTCTTCCCTTCCTTCAAATGTGAAATCCTCTATATCACACATTCTATCACAATTCCCGCCAAAACGCCAATAGCATATAAAAGACCGAGAATTTTCAAATTCTCCTTCTTGTCATGGTTGACCCGAAACAGTACCAAAAGCCCGGTTCCTGCTCCGGACAATAGGCCCGCCATCATGGCTCCCGCACTCATTGCTCCGCTTAGATAAAGCTGTGTGATGGCCACAGAGGCCGCGAAGTTGGGAATCAACCCCCCAGCCCCCGCCAGCACAGGCCCCAGAATGGGACGGTTTAAAATCAGATTTGCCAGGGCGTCCTCTCCCACAAAATGAAAAATCAGATTCAGGGCAAAGGTGATCAGCAAAATAAAAAAGGTAATCTGCAGTGTATGGCTTACCGCCGAGCGAAGGATGCCCTTCTCGCAGTGACAGTGCTCATGCTCACAGATCTCATGGATATGGTGGTGCTCCTCCCCCTTCTTCCGAAAAAGGAAAAGGTCGATCAGAAAGCCCGCTGCCGCACCGATTGCGACCTTTGCAAGCAAAATGGGAAAAATGAGGCTTAAGGGCTGTTTCTCCGAAATCAAAATGGGAAGCATTTCATCGGAGGTGGAAAGGTAAATGGCCAAAAGAGTCCCCAGGGAGATCACTCTTCCCGCGTAAAGTCCCGAGGCTGCTGCGGAAAAGCCGCATTGGGGCACCGCCCCCAGAAGCCCTCCGATCAGGGGACCGAATTTTCCGGCCTTTCCCACCAGCTTCTCGGTCTTTGCACCGGCTCTGTGCTCCAGATATTCCATGGCCAGGTAGGTTAAAAACAAAAACGGCACCAGCTTGAGGCTGTCTAACACACTGTGCTCTATAATATGCAGCATATCACTCCGTCCTTTCGTTTAAATGCAGTTGCAATTCATTCGCATTTAGACTATATCATAAACGGAGAGATTGTCAAGCGCTATTTTCGCAGCAGTTCCACAAGTGCAACAGAGTTATTGGTCATGGTAAATGTAATTTTTGTATCTTCCGGTGAAATTATCCCCCAATCCTCGGGTCTGCAGCAGGCAGCTTCCCTGATTTCCTCCTGCTGCCTCCAGGTGGGATGGCTGGGCTTTCCAAGCAGGCAGTATCGGTAATACGCGTTGGAATGCTTTCCGTCAATCCTGTACAGCTTTACATCATATGAGCCTGCAATATCATCCACCACAAGCGTCAGCTTTATTTCCGCAAGCTCCCGTTCAAATTTATCGTCTGCATACCCCAATAAAATGCTCATATGGCCATCCTCATGCAGCGTGGGCATTACAGACACGTGCTCCGGCTTCTCTCCCTCACAGCACAGCTTATACTCTCCCAGCCTTGCGCTGAGCACATGGGCATTGTATATGGGCTTTGGGTAAAAATGCAGCGTAAAAAAATTGCGGAAGCCGGAAAAATCCTCTGTCATTTCGTGCTGTCCCGACAGGCAGATCATCATTTTTTCCAGGGGCAGCTTCAGCTCGTCATATAAGGTAAGCAGCTTTACAAAGTATGCGGAAAACACTTCCGTTTCCCGAAACCAGAGCGCCGGGCACTCCTCCATATTATAAAATCCCGCAGAGGCCGCCCCCCATTCATCGCAGATGACAGGCAGATGACCAAAGCCCTCCTGCCTGACAACCTCCATTATATTGCTTATGGTCTCCAGAGAGTTGCGGATATTCAGCGGTTTTGAGCCGTCATTCAGCTCCTTGGGCGTTGTGCCATAGGTGTGAAAGCTTATAAAATCCAGCTTTTTATTTTCTTCTGCCGCATGCCTTAAAAACTGCTTCAAAAACTGGCAATATCCTTCCTCCTCCGCCAGAGCAGGTCCGCCGATTTTCAGCTTAGAACTCACCGCCGTCACTCCCGCTTCAAATCCATCGTATAGTCTGCAGTATTCCTGGCACCGCCTTTTTACGTCCTTTTCCCCATCCATAAAAAACCATTCCAGATTCGGTTCATTATAGCATTGCAGTCTCCACCCGGCGACAATCTCCTCCCCATAGCGCTCTACAATATGCTCTGTATAGTTACGGCATATTTCTTCCCACCTGTCATAATCTCCTGGATAGGATGCGACGATTACCTTACCCTTATAGCGGGTCTTCCCCTTTGCCACCGAGCTGGTCTTATGAGCGTCCGCTGCAAGCCAGGGCGGGATAAAGGCATATGACAGCATAATGTCAAAGCCCTTCGACAAAAGATAATCCAGCCTCAGATCATTGAGCGTAAAATCGTACTGCAGCTTCCCATCCTGGCCTACTGTTACGATATCCTCCAGCATGGCATAAATCCGCACGCATCTGACAGCTTTGTCAACGCTGATTCTGTCCAGAATACGCTGTCCCCAGTCATCCTCTATGGCGTCTGTGGGATGAAACACCATTCCGCTCCAGAAATGTGTCAGATTTTTTTCCTTTTTACTGCTGTAAATATGAATTTCCTTATTCATGTCCTCCTCCCATATATACATCCACCACATATGCGCGGCCCTTCTCATAGGGCAGCAGCACGCCCGCAATCTCCCTTCCGTCCACCAGAATCCGCCGGATACCACAGTCTGCATCCTTCTCTTGGTGATACCGGATGGTATACCGGCACTCCCGAAATTGTTTTTTGATCTCACATTCCCTCCAGTCCGGCGGCAGACAGGGGTCCAGGGCAAGTCCTTCCAGCCGGGGCTGCAATCCGAAGCAGCTGTGAATCAGCGCTTTCACCACCCATTGCGTCGAGCCCGTCCTCCAGCTCTGCCCCGGCGTTCCCTCCCGGTATCCGGTTTCCGGTCCATGATAAAAATTGTACAGAATATAAGGTTCTCCATAAGTGACGGCATAATAATGATTCCAGGGAAGTATTTTTTCCAGAGTCATCTGCAGCCTTTGGGGCCGCTTCATAATTCCCTCAACCGCCAGCTTCCATGCCATGGGATGCAGATAGACCCCTGCATTAATCAGGGTACCCACAGGCTGAGAGGTCAGATTGCCGATATTGGGATCATATTTTGTATAGCCCGGCCTGTTGGTCAAGGTTCCCAGAGGTGTCTCCAGATAATCATCCACCTCCTGCATGATTTCCGCGAGCTTTTCCCTGGAAGCGATTCCGGCCAGCACAGCCCAAAGCTGGGGAATCAGATACATCTTTCCCTCCTCACAGTCCTTAGAACCAATTTTCTCCCCTTTGTCATTGATGGCTGCAATATAATATTTTCCGTCGTAGCCGTACTCCTCAATGCGCCGCCGCATGGTCTCCCCCATTTCCCCATGCTTTTCTGCAAGGTCAGTCCTCCCGCACAGCCTGGCAAGCTCCATAAACATCTTGTTGGCCCGGTACCAGGCGATGGACAGCCAGACGCTGACGCCCTTTCCCTCCAGCCCGGCCCGGTTCATTCCATCCTGCCAGTCACCGCCCCAGATTTTAATAAGTCCGTGAAGGCCCTGAAAATCATACAGATACTGTACGGCCCGATGTATATGCTCAAATACCGAGGAGACGGTTTTGTCATTAAATCTTACCGATTCCTCCAGGAGAGAAACCTCTCCCAGCTCCATGATTAAAGCATAGCCCGTAAAAACAATCCACACTGCGTTGTCCGCAAACTGATTGGGCCTGATGCTGCCGTCCAGAAAGGTGCGCGGGGCATAACCGTCGGAATACTGGTAGGAGAGTATGCGCTTATACCTTTCCCAGGCAAGCTTTGGATTCACAGCGCCCAGGCATTCCGTGTCACTGCATATGTCCCGGTATCCGTTATGCCTCACCCGGGCCCACCGGGAGCCCATGTCTGCGGCGTATTTATAAAACCCATTGAACGCATTATTCAGCATTTCATCGGGCGTTTTGACGGCCACTTGATCTATTTCCGCAAGTCGCTGTCTCTTTACCTCCTCCAGCAGCTTTTGCGGCATGCCCCAAGCCAGACAGGCCCGGGCCTGCCATATCTCCTCCTTGTTGTCGGCATAACCTATCTGAAAACAGATGGTTTTACTTTCGCCCGGCTCCAGGCTGCAGGATACCTCCAGCGCAAAACAGCATTTTTCCGCACAATTTGCAGCATTTGTACATCCCCTTCCATTTCCCAGGGCCTCCGGCTGCGGCTTGCTTCCATACATGCCGATAAAAGCGTTATGGCGGGCGTCAAAGCCGCTGACACTGCTGTCGGTTATCATATAACCATAAGAAATATGAGGATTTTGGGAATGAAACTGTGTCAGCGTCTGGGCACATAGGGCCTGCAGCCCTTCGTCATAGCCGGCGGACAGGCTGTTATAGCCCTGAGG
>NZ_CEWDFQ010000252.1:0-4668 GCF_982438285.1 Acetatifactor sp.
GTGTGCCCGAGCACCACGGGGCCGGATGACAAGGGTAAGAAAAACAGCTCTGCCGCCCTTGACATCCACCCCCACCTGCGCTCCCTTGTGAACAGGGAGGCAGCCGGTTAAACCTGCCGCCTCCCTGAATAAATTCCGCTCTGTTCGCAGCCGAACCAGAGCCTGCACAGAATTTGGGATTGCCCCGCTGCCCCCGGTTTCGGCAGTCAGAGGACTGCTTTTACACATATCAAAGCCCAAGCTCCTCGTCAATCAGAACAATTTCAACCTCGTCCGTATCCAGAAGCTTGTTCAGATAAATTGCCAAGACATTGCAAATTCGAGCGGGACTTTTACAGTCATAGCAGCGATCTCCTGTTTTCGCACAGGGAGTGTCATAGCCCCGCCGCATTGCGTTTTGGGGGGCTACTATATTTCGCACACGTGCAACCGCATCGTCCAGATTTTTGGTAATCTTGTTGGTCCCTAAAATAAAATAGACCTTCTTATGTCCAAACAACGACCCGGCAACTCGATTCCCTGTCCCATCCATATTGACCAGAATTCCATCATTTGTAATCGCATTGACAGAGGTCATGAACACTTCCGCTGTGAGGCACTCTTTTGCCACACAAACAAATTCGCTGTCATCAGAGGTAACGGCGGGATCGAGCACCCGGTTTTCACGGGAAAGCGCCTCGTTTAACTGCATTTCGTGCATGGTGAGAGAATCCCCAAAGCCAATCACCTTATCCTTATTGCAAGAACAAAGGTACTGGGTCGCATCCTCCTTTGAGGCAAAAAAGGAGACTTTATACCGTTTTTCCTCCAGCGCATGTATGAGCGCTTCAAGTTCGCTTTTATTCATTGCAGTTCCCATCCTCACATTCTGTATTGCAGCAGGGCGGCAATTCCTGAATCTCCTTGTTCTGATGGCAGCCGGCACGGAAACGAAGCTGAACCTTGGGCTTCGATTCCGCGGCAGGGCCGGTTGCCTGTTTACAAGCTCCCGCTCCATGCCCGCGGCGCCTTTTGCAGCTGTGTATGGCGCTCCCTGGGAAAAAGCATGCTGCCGCAAATCCCTGGATTTGCGGCAGCATGCGGAAGGATTCGGGCAAGTATGCGGACAGGGAAACGGAATCCTTAACCTGCCGCCGCCTTGGGCACCTTCCCCTTGGTTGCCATACCCACAATAACCGCCACAATAATTGTCCCTGGGAAGCTCAGCAGAAGGCCGCCTCCAATAATTGACGTCAGGGAGGAAATCTGCGTAGCGGCCAGCCCGGCCAGCACACCGACCACCATTCCGCTCCCGACAGCGTAAGGCGTACGAATTTCTTTGTTGGCAAACCGGGTAAAGAGAATGATAGCGGCAATCGGGCCAGCGCTGAGGCCGGCAGAATAGTTAAAGAAGTTCACAATGGAGCCGCCCTGGAGCGCCCAGTACATAGACACAAAGCCAAAGAGCAGGCTGACAATGCGTCCGGCGCGCAATACCTTTTTGTCATCCGCTTTGGGGTTAATCAGGTTCTGATAAATGTCGTGACTGATATTCACCGACAGCGAGTTCAGGCAGGAGTCGGCAGTTGACATTGTGGCCATCATAATACAGGCCAGGAACGCCAAACAGAGCACATCGCTTGCATGGGAAGACAGGAACCAGGAAAGCGCTTCATCGGGAATCAGATTCGGATTCAGGCTGCGGATGGCCATGCCGGTAATAGGAGCGCCAATTCCCCAAATAAAGGTCAATATGCCGGTGACAATCAAGGAAAATCTTGCGGTTTTTTCAGAATCCGCCGCATAAATTCTCTGATAAGAGGTCTGGTTGCTCAGGAACTCCGTGATTCCGTAAATAACGTAGGCCAGCATCGCATAAGAGGACAGATCCTTTAGCTGGAAGAGGTTGGACATGTCCTCAGGCAGCGCGCTGATGGTGGCGCCCACACCGCCGGTCATAATAACCGGCTGAGGCGCGATGATCAGGAACAGGACGAACAGGATCATAAACTGCAGGGTATCGGTGTATACCACGGAAGTAAATCCACCAAATACAGAATACCCCATAACCACAGCGGCAGTAATAATTACCCCCACGGTAAAGTCAATACCCAACACACCGCTCATCATTCGCGCAGAAGCAGAAAACTGGCTGGCCGTCCAGGTAATGGGAATGACCATGACAACCACGGTGACAATAGCGGTAACAACTTTGTTTTGATAGACATCCGCAAAATAGTCAGGCAGCGACGTAAACTTTTTGGCGCGAAATGTCTTGACCAGGAAGAAGGCTGCAACCAGGGGGCCGATTCCCTGGAGCGCGCAGTACCAAAACGCCGCAAAGCCTTGCTGATAGCCATAGGACACCCAAGCCATGGTCATGGCGCCGCCGATCCAAGTTGCTAACTGGGTGCAGGTGATAAGCAGCTTTCCCATGTGGCGGCCGCCGACAAAGAAATCATCTGTATCTTTTACATTTCGGCCCGCCCAAACACCAACCAACAAATTTAAAAGGATGATGATACCAAAGATAATTAAACCAGTTGCTCGAAATGAACTTGATACGCTGATATCCATTGAGTTTCCTCCCTTTCATATACATTTACAACCGTAACGTACATACAAGAGTCGATTGCAAAACCCGGCCCCAGACAGGCAGAACGGCATGGCCCGCTGAACGTTCAACCAGTCGTATGCCTCCTGATAACAATACCTTTTGTACCAAACTGTGCCTTCCTTTCCTGATGTAAACGCCCCTCCTTTCCAGTTTTCTTACATTCCCCTGCACATCATCCGCTTAGCTTTTCCGCATCTCCCTCCGGCGTTTTGCAATTCTCACATATTGCTAAACCAGTTGCTGAATTGCCCGTATGCTTCTTTGTCCGGCCCGCTTTGCAGCCCCGCAAATCCTTTTATGCTATTTGGAGAGCAAAGTGCCGTGACTTGCAACCAGTTTGCCCCGTTTAAACACTTTTTCCGCCAGATTAACACCAAAGTGATACATCAGAAATTCAATATCCGGCGCATCCCAGACAACAATGTCCGCTAATTTTCCAACCTCCAAGCTGCCAATGGTGTCTCCCCGGTTTACACTGTATGCCGCATTGATTGTCACAGCGGTCATAATTTCCCTGGCCGTCATGCGCATTTCAATGCTGGCCAAATTCATAATGGGCTGCATAGACTCCGTAGGCGAGGTGTTGGGGTTAAAGTCTGTGGCCAGGGCAACAGGCACCCCCGCATCCAGCATTTTTCTAACCGGGGCATACTGGTCCATCATAAGATAAAACGGTGTGCCGGGGAGCAGGTTGGCGATGACGCCCGCTTCTGCCATGGCCTTAATTCCCTCATCCGAAATGCGGAGCAGATGCTCGGCAGAGATGGCGCCCACTTCCGCCGCCAGCTCCGCGCCACCGGTAGAGGCCAGCTCATCTGCGTGTATGCGGGGCAGCATGCCGTGTTTTTTCCCCGCCTCCAAAACCCGCCTGGATTCCTCCACTGTGAACTCCCCGATTTCGCACCATACATCGCAGAACTCAGCAAGTCCCTCTTTCTCTACCAGCGGCATCATTTCATTGATGACCAGATCCACATACGCCTCCTGGTTTTCCGCATACTCCTTGGGAACATAGTGTGCCCCCAGAAATGTAGGCACCAGGTCAATAACGTGTGTCTTATTGAGCTCCTTGATAACCCGAAGCTGCTTCAGCTCAGACTCTACTGTCAGCCCCCGACCGCTTTTGGCCTCCGCGGTGGTAGTGCCATTCTCCACCATCCGATCCAGCGTTTTGGACACTACCTTTTTCAGCCGCTCTTCAGAAGCTTCCCGCGTATTGTTCACTAAAATATCGTTGCCGCCCCGTGCCGCAATCTCCATATAGCCAAGGCCTTGGAGCTTTAATGCCAGATCCTCCTGTCTCCAGCCGTCAAACACCAAGTGAACATGAGGATCGATCAGACCCGGCGTCACCAGATTTCCACAGGCATCTATAATTTCCGCCCGGTCAATCTCAAAATCCTTTAAGATATCCTCCGTACCTACCGCGGCAATTTTTTCGCCCTGAATCACAATGCACCCGTTGTGAATTACCTCAAACTGTTCGATATCCTTTTTTGTTCTGGCGCGGGAAGGACCCGCCATCGTGACAAGCTGGCCAATGTTTTTAATAACTGTATCGGCTACCACAACATACAACCTCCCCATATAGTGTGCATTTCCCTTTTCTGTGCCATGGCCAATATCTTTCTGATGAAACCGGTTGTCGGGGACCTGCATGGTTTCTCTGAGAATTGAGGCCCCGCGACGCAAAGCCTTTCAGGGGCTGAGAACGGACATTTTGGTATACCGCCTCTGCTCCGTCCCTCAAATATTGGGGGCCCAGCTCCACATCCCGCGCGCTCACTGAAGCTTCGCGTTTAAATAATCGTAAAGGCGCTTTTCAATGATCTGCTCCTGTGAGAAGGCGCTGTTGAGCTTTACATAGTGACATGCCAAATCCACCAGCGCGTCCCTCGGCACCATTCCAATCAGCTCGCTCTCTATTACACAGGTGCCATACCGCTCAGCTTCCGCCTTGATCAGCTCATAGGGCTTGTAGAGCGGCGTCTTGCGGTAATTGACATCATCCATGGAGACCTGCACCAGGTTATTATCCAGCTTTACCCCAATGGATTTGATATTTTTTAACC
>NZ_CEWDFQ010000253.1:0-4640 GCF_982438285.1 Acetatifactor sp.
GATAAGGAGCGATCTATGGCGTTTGAAAGCTTGACGGATAAGCTGCAGAATATATTCAAAAATTTGAGAAGCAAGGGCCGTTTGACACAAGAGGATGTCAAAACCGCATTGAAGGAAGTCAAGATGGCGCTGCTGGAAGCGGATGTAAATTTCAGAGTGGTGAAGCAGTTTATCAAGGCTGTTGAGGAACGGGCCATTGGGCAGGACGTAATGAACGGCTTAAACCCCGGGCAGATGGTGATCAAGATTGTAAACGAGGAAATGATCGCCCTGATGGGAAGCGATACCACGGAAATTGCCATGCAGCCGGGAAAAGCAGTCACTGTGATTATGATGGCGGGACTTCAGGGTGCAGGTAAGACTACGGCTACGGCTAAAATTGCAGGAAAGCTGAAGCTGAAGGGCAAAAAGTGCCTGCTGGCAGCCTGCGATATCTACCGTCCGGCGGCCATCGAGCAGCTGCAGATCAATGGGAAAAAGCAGGAAGTGGACGTGTTCTCCATGGGGACGGATCATGCCCCTTCTCAGATTGCCAGGGAGGCGGTGGCTTACGCGGAGAAAAACGGCCATAACGTAGTGATCCTGGATACCGCAGGACGCCTGCATGTGGATGAGGACATGATGCATGAGCTGCAGGAAATCAAGGACAGCGTTACGGTACACCAGACCCTTTTGGTGGTGGACGCCATGACCGGCCAGGATGCCGTGAACGTGGCGAAGGAATTTGACGAGAAGGTGGGCATCGACGGGGTGGTTCTCACCAAGATGGACGGAGATACCAGAGGCGGCGCGGCCCTCTCCATAAAGGCGGTGACGGGCAAGCCCATCCTGTATGTAGGCATGGGGGAAAAGCTCTCTGATATGGAGCAGTTTTATCCGGACCGCATGGCCAGCCGGATTCTGGGCATGGGAGATGTACTTTCTTTAATTGACAAGGCACAGGCCAGCATTGATCTGGATGAGGAAAAGGGCCGGGAGATGGCCGGACGCATGAAGAAGGGGAAATTCGATTTCGAGGATTACCTGGAAAGCATGAAGCAGATGAGAAATATGGGAGGTCTTTCCAGCATTTTAAGCATGCTTCCTGGAATGGGGGCAAAGGCAGGCGAGCTGGAAGCCATGATAGATGAAAAGCAGCTAAAGCATATGGAGGCCATCGTGCTTTCCATGACAAAGGAGGAAAGACGCAATCCCAAGCTGCTAAACCCCAGAAGAAAGCACCGCATAGCAAAGGGCGCCGGTGTGGATATTGCAGTGGTAAACCGCTTTATCAAACAGTTTGAGCAGAGTCAGAAAATGATGAAGCAGTTTGGCGGTGGAAAGGGAAGACGCGGATTGTTTGGTGGTTTTCCCGGAATGGGAAAGGGAGGCTTCCCTTTTTAGGACAGAAGATATGGATTTTCTGCCCCGGCAGAGTCCTTATCCATAGATGGCGTCCGCAAAAGCGGGTGTCCTGGGCCTTATGGCCCGTAAACCTTATAATACAGTTTTAGATGGAGGAAAGAAAAATGGCAGTAAAAATCAGATTGAGAAGAATGGGACAGAAGAAGGCTCCTTTTTATAGAATCGTTGTAGCTGATTCCCGTTCTCCCAGAGACGGCAGATTCATCGAGGAAATTGGAACCTATGATCCCAACACCGACCCCAGTACCTTCAAGATCAATGAAGAGCTGGCTAAGAAATGGCTGGCAAACGGAGCGCAGCCTACGGAGACCGTTGGAAAGCTTTTCAAGCTGGCAGGCATCGAGAAATAAGATTCGTTCTTTGGAGGTGGCTTATGAAGGAATTAGTGGAAGTAGTTGCAAAGGCGCTTGTTGATTATCCGGATGAAGTAGTTGTAACTGAAAAGACGCAGGGGAAAGATACTGTCATCGAACTTCATGTAGCTGCATCCGATATGGGAAAGGTGATCGGAAAACAAGGAAGAATTGCAAAGGCAATCCGCTCTGTTGTAAAGGCAGCGGCATCCAAGGATAACAGAAAAGTAGACGTGGAAATCGTCTGAGGCATAAGGCGGCGCGCACTGCGGGCCGCCTTTTTTGTTCATGGAGGAAAAATGGAAGAAATTTTACAGGTAGGAGTGATTACCTCCACACATGGCCTTAGGGGAGAGGTAAAGGTATTTCCCACAACAGATGACGCGGCAAGGTTCCGTAGGCTGAAGGAAGTGATTCTGGATACTGGGAAGGAAAAAATGCTTCTGGAAATCCAGGGAGTAAAATTTTTCAAGAAGTTTGTAATTCTGAAATTTAAGGGAATCGACAGTATTGACGACGCGGAGAAATACCGCGGGAAAGGTCTGTTTGTCACCAGAAAGAATGCGGTTCCTTTAAGGAGGGACGAATACTTTGTGGCTGACCTTGTGGGACTTAAGGTGATAGATGATATGGATCAGGAGCTGGGCGTTCTCACGGAGGTGCTGCAGACCGGCGCAAACGACGTGTATGTGGTGAAAATGGAAGATGGACGGGAGGCGCTGATTCCGGCCATCAAGCAGTGCATTCTCAATGTGGATGTGGAAGGCGGGCTGATCAGGGTGCATATTCTGGAGGGTCTGCTTGACTGAACGGATGTTTATTTCAGCGGAGGAAAAGGGGTATCAGAATGAAATTTCATGTTTTGACGCTGTTTCCTGAGATGGTGTTAAACGGCCTGCATTCCAGCATCATCGGGAGAGCGGCAGAGAAAAAGCTTATTACCATAGATACCATAAATATCAGAGATTATACGAAGGAACGGCACGGCAAGGTGGATGATTATCCTTACGGCGGCGGCGCAGGAATGCTGATGCAGGCCCAGCCTGTGTATGACGCCTGGCAGGCTGTCACAGGGGGAAGAAGGCTGCGGACTGTTTATTTAACTCCACAGGGGGAGCCTTTTACACAGAAAACGGCTGCCAGACTGGCCGGGGAGGAGGAGCTGGTGCTGATCTGCGGCCACTATGAGGGGATTGATGAGCGTGTGCTGGAGGAAACGGTCACAGACTTTATCTCCATCGGGGATTATGTGCTGACAGGTGGAGAGCTTGCGGCCATGGTGGTGATTGACGCCGTATCCAGGCTGGTTCCCGGCGTATTGAGCAATGACGCTTCTGCGCAGATGGAGAGCTTTTACAATGATCTATTGGAGTACCCTCAATATTCCAGACCGGAGGTGTGGAGGGAGAAAAAGGTTCCTGATGTGCTTCTTTCAGGAGATCACAGGAAAATTGCGGCGTGGCGGCTGGAGCAGTCAAAGGAGCGCACCAGGCGCATCCGCCCTGATCTCTATGAAAAGTACATGGACAAGGAGAGGCTGATCTGCCGGCTGGCAAAAGCGAAGCGGGAAAATATTCATATGATGGAAAGCCTGCGCAGGGGAAGAGGAGAAATCCTGTATGCAGACGAGGAAAATGTGCTGCTGTATGATGCGGGCTGCAGGCTTTGCATGATAAGCGCACAAGACAGGGAAATGGGGCAGAAGCTTCTTTCGCTGGTTCCCAAGGACACGGTTCTTTTTGTGACATCCCAGAGCTTTCTGAATGAGCTTATCTGCAGCGCTTTTTCCTGTGAGGTGTACCATGAATGTGTTCAAGTGTGCTATCCCCAGAGACAGAGCCTTCCCGTAAGGCACAAGGATATCCGTCTGCTTGGGCCGGAGGATGCAGAGTATGTAATTACACATTACCATATGGGAGAGCCGGAATATATCCGGGAACGCATTCAGAGCAGGGCGATGTATGGAGCCTTTGTGGAGGGCGAGCTCAAGGGCTTTGTGGGGAGCCATGATGAGGGCAGCATGGGGATGCTGTTTGTGGAGGATTCCTGCAGGGGAAGGGGCATCGGCGCAGCTTTGGAGGCATACAACATCAACCGTATCTGCGAGAAAGGCTTTACACCCTATGCGCATATCATTGTGGGAAACGATGTTTCTCTTGGCCTGCAGCGGAAGCTGGGATTGTATGCTTCTTCCGGGACTATTTGGTGGCTTGGGAAAAAGGAATAGAAAAAAATCTTGCATTTACGGCCCTGGTATGGTAAGATTTGAATGTTGCGAAAACGAGATGGTCCTCTGTTACAGATAAGTATTAAGAACATCCATTTTTTAAAAGGAGGCTCATAATGAGTGATATTATCAGAGAAATTGAGAAAGAACAGTTAAAGGAAAAGGTGGACGATTTTTCCGTTGGTGATACCGTAAAGGTATACGGCAAGATCAAAGAGGGAAACCGTGAAAGAATCCAGATATTTGAAGGCATTGTTTTAAAGAGACAGGGCGGAAGCAACAGGGAAACCTTTACTGTAAGAAAAATTTCCAACGGCATCGGCGTGGAAAAGACCTGGCCTGTGCACTCTCCTAATGTGGAGAAGATCGAGGTGGTCAGAAGAGGTAAGGTAAGACGTGCAAAGCTGAACTACTTAAGAGGCCGCGTAGGCAAGAGCGCGAAGGTAAAAGAGCTGAAATAGCAGTCTGAAATGTACGGCAGACGTATAATGGAATTTGTAATAGGAGAATAAAGACAGTCCTCACAGGAATCTGAGCAAAAGGGTTTCTGTGGGGACTTTTTTGTGGCTGCCGGAAGAATGAAATCTCGCTTTGATGATGATGCGCGCAACAATATTGCGCAATGATTTGAACTATTTGCGCAATAACTGCGCAAT
>NZ_CEWDFQ010000254.1:0-4627 GCF_982438285.1 Acetatifactor sp.
GCATCATTGAGGATTTTAATCGAGCAGAGGCAAAAGCGGAAGCACTTATCCGCGATCTTATTTTACAAAAAGGATATGTGGAGTTCCTGGTCGGGCGCGGCGGGGATTTCGACCAGATCATATCTTCTGCCGTGAAGCGGCTCCAACGCCGCATAAGAGATGATAATAGTTCTTTAATCTGGGTATTGCCGTACTCTACTGCAGAACTGTATAATAATGTAAAGAGTTTCGGCAATTACTACGATGAAATCGAGATCTGCGATGCTGCGCAGAACAGCCATCCCAAGAGAGCCTATCAAATCCGCAACCGGCAGATGGTGGATCGAAGTGATCTGGTGGTTTTCTATGTGGAGCACAATTCAGGCGGAGCTTATCAGACAATGCAGTATGCACAAGGAAAAGGAAAACGAATCATTAATCTCGCAGAGCAGCCCTCCGAAGAATAAAAAGAGTACCATTGCCCTCGTGCGAGACAACGATACTCTTTCTCTGTCAGGTGGATATTAGAACAGGGACGCTTCCAGATACGCCTGATCCAGATCGTCCTGGGCGACGCCGAGGTAGCGCCGTGTCACATTGTAGTTGCTGTGGTTATAGATTTCCATAATGACTACGGGAGAGACCTCGCCGCTTGTCCACGCATGATACCCCCAGGTCTTTCGCAGACTGTGGCAGGCAATGCGCCCGGAAATCCCAACGGCCTCCGCCGCCCCATGGATGATCCGCCACGCCTGCATCCGGCTGATCGGCTTACCGTCCCGGTTGTTGCAAAAGATATAGCGCCCGCGCCGGTATGGATAGTATAGGCGCAGCGCATCAATGGCCTGCTGGTTCAGCGCGATGATCTTGCCTTTTCCCGTCTTATGCTCCGTCACATTGATATGAGAACGAAACTTCTCCCGCACCGGATCGTAGACCTCCGGCCACGTCAGGCGCAGCAAATCACTGATACGCAGCGCCGTATAGGTGCCAACAACCAGCATCGCATGGTTTCGGTATTGCTTGCGGCCCAGAAAATACTCCGCAAGCTGCCGTAATTGTTCCTTATTCCGAATTGGTTCTGTTGCTGCCATAATTTAAACAGCCCCCCTTGTCCGTAGATGTTGAAACACAACCGGAAAGAGAACGAAGGTTACATTCTCCGTCGGGGGTACCTGCTTAAGCTATATTTTACCATGAAGGATCGACTATCTTCAAGTCGATTCCACATGATTCTGGATATTCTTTCAATCACCCGCTCGGATTTTAATTGGAAAAGCAGGTAAACTGGATAGAGAAACCAGCTGGAATACAACAGAGGACGGAAAATGTAACATTCCAGGCAGCAGAATTCATGGGGGCTAAAATTTCTTCTAAAAAAATCTGAAAATCATTAAACCGGTTTTTGAAAGTGGGCGTCTATGAGGTGAAACACACCGGAAAGCAGAACGGAGGGTACATAACTGATGAAAAGATTACTGTCACTATTTATGCTTGCAGCCTTGATGCTGTCCCTGATTGCCTGCGGCGAAAAAAGTAGCGCAGGCCTTTCTGAACATGATACAGGGAATGATCTCACGCAATCCAACAGCGATCCAACGCCGGTAACCGAGCCAGAACTGACTTCTTTTGAAAAACTGTTTCGATATGGCCCCCTGCCTGCGGCGGATGAAAATGGTCTTTGGGGATTTATTGACAGCACAGGCGCCTATGTCATTTCTCCCGCATACCTCGAAGCGGAGCGGTTTGGGAAAGACGGTCTGGCGCTTGTGCAGGATCAAAACGGCTTGTATGGATATCTTGATCCATCCGGCCAATTTGCCATTGCACCGCAATTTGAAAGCGCTCACAGCTTCTCTAACGGCCTGGCCGTTGCGTCAGGCGATGGTGGGTACGGGTATATTGACACCAGCGGGAGTTTCGTCATCGCGCCGCAATTTTTTGAAGCGTATAATTTCGCAGAGGGACTTGCCGTGGTCCGCGTGGGTGACTATATATCCGGTTTATATGGCTACATAGACAGCTCCGGCGACTATGCAATAGAACCGCGCTATTTGGACGCGTTTTCCTTCTATGATGGCGTAGCGGCTGTGACTCCCGCAGACGGGACGCGCGATCAGTATTATCTGATTGACGCCAGCGGCGTGCGGGTAACGGACTTCGCCTTTTCTGTCTCAAGCCGTACCTATTCCGGAGACGGCGGAAGGGAATACATTCGGTTTTCTGAAGGTTGGTATCCCGCGCGGCTGGAAAATTCCATGCGCTGCTATATCAATCCAGAGGGGAAGCTGCTTCAGTCTTCTTCCGGAACCGTTTATGTAGCCAATGGATCATCGTTCTCCGAGGGATTGGCGCCGGCATTGAGTTCCGAAACGGGATTTTGGGGGTGCATAAATCTCCAGGGGGAATGGGTCATTGCACCGGAATACGGGGACATCGGGAGCTTTAGCAATGGCCTGGCCATTGCGTCCAGCACCATTATAGACGGCGGCAACTACTGTTACCGGATCATTGACGCACAGGGGAATGTAATCTCTGATTTTCCTTTCCCTGACTATTTCTATGACGAAAATGGTACACTGAAGAGCGAATTGTACGGAATTGAGCCTGTAAGTTTGAGCGTTCGAGAATTGCTGCCTGTGGCAGAATATCAAGGAGGCTATTCCAGGAAATTTGGATACATGGATCAGAACTGGAATGTGGTGATTGACTGCATCTACGATCAGGCGGGATCATTTTCGCTGGATATGAGCTACGCCAAAGTCCAACTCAACGGCCTCTGGGGGATGATCGATCGGGACGGAAATTGGCTGATTCCTGCAAACTTCAAAGAATTGGGGTAGTAAAGATATCGATGCGCTCCTGGCCGAAAAAGGTGTGCAGATCAATTCCACAGCCTTTACGGATACCATAGATAAAAACGTGCTAGCGGCGAATGCCCCGGGGATTATCAACGGCGTAGGCAACAACCGCTTTGATCCCAATGGCGTTCTAACCACCGAACAAGCCATTGTGATGGCGCAGCGGGCATTGGAAGCATTGGCTAATTCGTAATAAAGGAGAGTACTATGTTTAGAATAGGCAGAGATTTTAGGGGTCTCTTCGTCTATGAAGATGACAGACCCATTACCAACGCCGTAGGCGAGATCATCATTATTCCGATATTCATGTTGATTGCCCCACCAGTTCTTATTCTGTTGTTTTTTTGGTCTCTTGGCGTTCCTGGTGTGATCTCAGCCATTGCAATGTCGATTGTTGCATTTGTTGCATTTTGGTTTTCAAAGCGAAACACCGGATTAAAACAGAAAGTCATATGTGCCTGGTATAGTACGATCATATGCGTTTTGTATGTCGTCTCCATCATATATTCCATATATGCTCGGAATGAGTGGGGCTTTTTTACCTGGGTAGCTATGGGTTTATGCGGCTTAACGCTGATTTTTGTAACGATGTCCATAAACAATTTCGATTTGGTTTCGGGAATCGTATGGATATCCATTATACTTACTTGGTTGTTCAGCATGGCGATCATATATGGCATCAACCATGGGCAGATGGTACCGGGGTATATTTATATTACTGTGGCGGCACCCATAGGAGTGGAGTTTTTTGTCGCGCTGATCCAAACATTGCGGCTGGCGTTTTTCCCCTTAAAATAGCGGGAAAACCAGCATTGAAGGGGCTGTCTCAAAATGATTTGAAAAAAATAATTGAGGCAGCCTTTCTTTTTACGGCAAAACTGAACACAAACAGGCTGAAAGTCAAGACCACCGGCATCTACGCCGGTTCGGGTAGCGGAGTCCGCAGTTAAGGTCTGGTGTACCACGGACGGCATCTGATATCTGAAAGAGGACGGGACGCTGTGGAGCTATGAGGTTCAGGGGCGGCAGGAGCAGCAGGATCAGGTGCTCAGCCAGGTGTCTGATTTTCAGTCCTACTCGGGCCCCCATTTTGCCCTCCAGACCGACGGAAGCCTGTGGGCCTGGGGGGACAACCCCTATGGCAACATAGGAAATGGAACGACGGACTATATGGAACACCCCGTCAAAATCACAGATCATGTGGTAGCAGTGAGCCCATATTCAGCGGCTCTGGCTGTGAAGCAGGACGGCAGTCTGTGGGGCTGGGGTTCAGACTCCAACGGACAGCTGGGACAGGGCAGCACCACTTGGTCTGCGGTGCCCATCCACATCATGGACGGCGTAAAACTGCCAGAGGGAACGGAAGAGGCTCCCAGGTCCGACACACCCTCCTCCTGGGCTCAGGATGTGGTAAGTGCTGCCATCGCCGCAGGGATTGTGCCGGAAAACCTGCAGCAGAACTATACCGAAGCGGTTTCTCGTGGCGAAGTCGCCGAGATGTTTATTCGTCTGCTGGAAAAGAGCTCCGGTAAAGATATCAATGCGATCCTGGCCGAAAAAGGTGTGCAGATCAATCCCACAGCCTTCACGGATACCACAGATAAAAATGTGCTGGCAGCTAATGCCCTAGGGATTATCAACGGCGTAGGCAACAACCGCTTCGATCCAAACGGTACCTTCACCCGCGCTCAGATCGCGGCTATCCTCAACCGCACCGCAGAGGTGCTGGGCGTAGAGACAGATGGCTATACCCACACCTTTACGGATGTTTCCGGTCATTGGGTGAG
>NZ_CEWDFQ010000255.1:0-4593 GCF_982438285.1 Acetatifactor sp.
GCTTTTTCCTTCCATCCCCAAAGAAGCCTTCCTCTTTTTTCTTCCTCCAGGCACTCCCACAGCATATCCAGACAAAAGCGCATGTCTCCCGGTCTTTTTTCAGGGTCCCTTCTGGTGCATTCCGCCAAGAGAGCCTCCAGCGTTTTCCGGCATTTCCTTTCCCTGCAGCCTCCGCTCTTTTTTCCTCTGAAGCTCCCGCTCTGAAGCATATATTCCAGCATTTTTCCAAAAGCATAAATATCCCCCGCAGCAGACAGACTTTCTCCGGCCAGCTGTTCCGGAGGCGCAAAGCCCGGCGTTCCTGCCCGGGCTCTGTTCTCCTCCAAGGCACAGGCGCACCCCAAATCCAAAAGCTTTGCCCGTCCATCCTGCAATATCTGCACATTCCCCGGGTTTAAGTCTCTGTAAAGCACAGGCTTACAGCGCTCATGGAGGTAGAGCAGCCCCTGGGCAAGGGACATGCCGATTCTGGCCGTCTGCGCAGGAGAAAGCCCCCCTCTTTTTTCCACCAGATGTTTCAGGCTCATTCCCGGAAGATACTCCATAATCAAAAACGCCCTGTCCTGTTCCTGCCAATGGTCACAAAAGCGCGGAAACAGGGGATGAGACACTTGCCCCAGCAGCTTTGCCTCTGCGGCCAGCATTTCCTTTTTGCTGCTTACCTTACAGGCAAAAAATTCTCCTGTATCTCTCTTTCTTACCCGGTACACCCTGGAAAAGGCTCCCTGTCCTACGCTGTCAAGCAATTCATATCCCTTCTCGTACAGCTGCCTCTCCATTTCTGCCCCTTTCCCTGTTATCTCACCTTCCATCTCTTGATCCACCTCCCTTTTCTGCCAGGGACACCACCAGCGCCGCTCCCAGTCCTTTGCCTCTTTCTGCAGCCTTCGCCCGTATTTCTGCTTCCCGCCCAAGCTCTCCCAGACGCTTATCCAGCTGCCTCTGGGTGCGCAGACATTCCATCTCCATACATCCCTTGAGCATATCCTCTGTCAGATTACTGCAGAAGGAAGCCGTTGCCAGTAAAACCCCGGTGCCCGGCTGTAAAATTCCCTGTTTTATGTCAAACAGCTCCTGCTCTTTTCCTTTACCACCGCCCCTTGTGCAGCCTTCCGCGTCCTCTCCCGCAATTTTTTTCACATTGGGCCGCAGAAACCTGGTGTTAATCTGATAAATACTCTGCCCGCCCCGGTGAAAAAGCAAAAAGCCATCCTCTCCGCACAAAATACCCGATACTTCTATGTCTTTTCCAGCGCCTTTTTCAGCGCCCTTCCCAGCACATTTCCCAGACATTTTTGTTCTGTAATCCAAAAGCTCCCCGTCCATCCTCCGAAGCGCCCGCTCCAGGCTTTCTTTTACCACCCTGCTTTCCGTTCCTCTGCCTTTTGCACAAAGCAACGCCCCTATACGGCGGTACCACAAAAGAAGCTGTCCCGTAAAATACCTGTCCCCTCCCGCTGCAGCCGGATCGCAGCACACGCAGGCAAAGGCCAATGCCGTCTGCCTGCAATTTCCCTGCTGCAAAAGCAAAGACACCCCGTCTTTTTCCCCTGCGCCACGTTTATGGTAACAGGAAGTTAAAAAGTCTCTCATTTTTTGTCTCCCTATTCTGTTTTGATTTGTTTGTGAAATTTTGTGAAAAATACAATTTTCTTGATGGAAATAAAAAGAAAAACCGGGGAAGGGCAGCCGCCCTCCCGCCTCAATTCAGAAAAATATTGGATAAGTCGTTGAAGAACAGAAATACCATCAGCACCATGAAAAACATAAGGCCGATAAAATGCACCATGCCTTCCTTTTCTGGAGGAATGGGCTTGCCGCGGATAACCTCAATCAGCAGAAAGACCAGCCTGCCCCCATCCAGCGCCGGAATGGGCAGAAGATTTAAGATTCCCAGGTTTACGGAAAGCATCAGCGTGATATTTAACATATTCACCAGGACATTCATAAAGCCCTCATCCTTGGTCTCCTCATAGGTTCTCCCCACCAGGTTCACCGCAATGCCCACCGGCCCCGCAACATCCTGCCTGCTGACCTGGCCCCTCACCAGCATCCCCAGGCTCTTATAGGTCATCTTTACGCAATAGCGCATTTCATACCAGGCATATTTCAAACCGTCCAGCCCTTTAAGCTCCACAAATTCCGCATTGGAGATTCCCAGCATATACCGCCCTGTGGTCTCATCATACTGTGGCGTCAGCACTGTGCTGTAACGCTGCCCATCCCGTTCATACACCACATCCACAGCCCCTGACTCATACAGCATGGTAAACAGCTGAATTTCCTCGTACAGGTAAACCTTTTCCCCGTTTAGGGAAACAATGCGGTCTCCGTCCATAAGCCCCGCTTCTGCAGCCGCCCCGTTTTCCAGCACCTCCGTAGCCACGGGGTCTCTGATCACAATCAGATTGACCATGATCAACGCGATAATAAAAGCCAAAATAAAGTTAAAAAACGGACCTGCAAATACAGTGGAAATTCTTCCCCACACACTGGCCTTTAGAAAGGAGCCCTCACTGATCTCCCCCTCCTTGGTCTCCAGGCCGTCCTCGCCTTCAAACATACAGGCTCCGCCGATGGGAAACAGCTTCAGGGAATATTTGGTCTCTTTTTTCTGAAAGGAAAAAAGCGTAGGGCCCATTCCCACCGCAAATTCCACCACATGTATCCCGTTGGCCTTGGCCAGCAGAAAATGTCCAAACTCATGTGAGACAACCACCACCCCAAATATTATGATAAATAAGATCAGTGTTACCATCTGCTACTTAACCTTTCCTGCAATAAATTCATAAACCTGCCGCTGTGTTTCAAGGATTTCCTCCACAGTTGGATTTGGAAGGTTTTTGTGCTGATCCATGGATTCCTCTATCAGCTGCGGTATCTGCAGATAAGAAATCTTCCGCGCCAAAAACAGCTCTACCGCCTTTTCATTTGCCGCATTGTACACCGTAGGCATGCTTCCTCCCAGTCTGGCAGCTCTGTAAGCCAGGGCAAGGCCTGTAAAGGTATCCGTATCCGGCTTTTCAAAGGTCAGATTTCCCAATTCAAAAAAGTTTACCCGCTCTCCCTCCATGGGTCTTCTGTCGGGATAAAAAAGAGCATATTGAATGGGAAGCTTCATATCCGGCATCCCAAGCTGTGCCATAACGGCGCCGTCCACATACTCCACCATGGAATGAATTATGCTCTGAGGATGCACTACCACCTCAATCCGGTCCAGGTCCACTCCAAAAAGCCACTTGGCTTCCATTACCTCCAGTCCCTTGTTCACCAGCGTGGAAGAGTCTATAGTGATCTTGCGCCCCATGGTCCAGTTTGGATGCTTCAGAGCGTCCTCCACCTGTATGCCTTCCAGCTCTTTTCTGGTTTTCCCCCGGAAAGGACCGCCAGAAGCGGTCAGAAATAACCTGGATACCCTGTCCGCCGGTTCTCCGTTCAAGGACTGGAAAATTGCGCTGTGCTCACTGTCCACCGGCAGAATGGAAACACCCCGTTCCTTTGCAAGCGGCATAATAATATGGCCTGCCGTGACAAGGGTTTCCTTATTGGCCAAAGCGATGTCCTTACCGGCCTCAATGGCGGCAATGGTAGGCTTGATACCAATCATTCCCACAATGGCGGTAACCAATACCTGCACCTCATTCAAACCTGCAATTTCCAGCAGTCCTTCCATGCCGCAGGTTACCCTCACGTCTAAATCCGCAACTCTTCTTTTCAAGTCCGAAGCCGCCTCTTGTGTCCACATACAGACCGTGGATGGCCCAAATTCCCGGATCTGCGCTTCCATCAGTTCCACATTGGCGCCTGCTGCCAGCGCCGACACTGAAAGGTCTTTGTTGCTTCTTGCCACCTCTAACGTCTGTTTTCCTATAGAGCCTGTGGAGCCCAATATTGCTATTCTCTTCATGGTATTTCCTCAATTAAAAACGAATCATCAGCACCGTGAGAAAGTAAATCATAGGCGCTGTCACTATCATACTGTCAAATCGGTCCATAATACCGCCGTGTCCCGGGATAATATGCCCGTAATCCTTAATGTCATGGTTTCTCTTGATGGCGGAGGCCGCCAGGTCCCCAACCATGCTCATCACTGCGCCAACCGCGCAGATAAAGGCAATGATCCACGCAACCGTCTGATCAGGAAATGCTTTCTCCACAAAAAAATATCCGTACAGCCCGCCGATTAACGCAGCTCCGGCCACACCGCCGATACAGCCCTCTAAGGATTTATGGGGGCTTAACACCGGAAATATCTTCTTCCTTCCGATCAGCTTCCCAACTGCATAGGCACAGGTGTCACAGCCCCAGGAGCTGATGAGAATCATCCATACCATATAAATTCCCTGTGGGCACATACGCGTAAGATACACAAAGGACAGCATCACCGGCGCATACAGAAAGGAAAAAAAGGCGGCTGTCACCTGACCGGCCTGAAATTTGGGAAAGGTCACCACATATACAAGCATCAGTCCCATAAACACTCCCACAATGCACATGAGCATAAGCTGCGTGTCCCCCGAGAAGAAAACAGTCCCATACCAGCACAGGATTCCCGCCATCCCCACAATTTCAAGGCCATTTAATCCCTTTGGC
>NZ_CEWDFQ010000256.1:0-4587 GCF_982438285.1 Acetatifactor sp.
GCTGCCACTGTCAGATATCTCCATAGATAGACAAGCCTTTCCTTTGCATTGTGCTCCTTATGTATTTTAATTATGGAAAAAACTGCCGCTGAAAGCAGAGAAAAAAATAAGAAAGACGGAATTTTACAGACGGGCAGACACCCCCCACAGATTCCCAAAAGCTTTACATCTCCTGCGCCGATACATCCGATTTTGAAAAGAGGATAGGCCAGAAGCATTACTCCCGCCATCTTTACCAGACAGAAGAAAAACAGAGAAATACAGGCTCCAAACAGATGCCTTCCAATGCCGGTAAAGAACAGCAAAAGCAGCAGACTGTTTGGGATTCTGTGCTGCAGATAGTCATAGCCGCAGGCAATGACCAGCAATACACATACACATAATGACGCCAAAGCATCATCTCCTTTTATGCTATTTTATTTTTTATGGGTAATGCCGGGACGATATTGTCCCACTGATTCTTTAGAAAATCTTTTTGATTTGTTTTTGTAAGATGTATTATAGACGCTGTCTTTTTGCTTTGCAATAGGAAACAAGGAAAAATATAAATTTTGGTAAATTTTTACAGAAGCTGATAAATTCCGATTCCGTAAAGTGCTAAAAGCCCAGGTATTCCAAGGATTCCGGCTGTCAAAACGGTCACCGCATTAATGCCGACCCCCAGGGAAATTCCCAGCGCGGCCAGAAAAGAATTGATAAAATAGATTGCAATCGTGCCAAGCACGCTCCGCATGACAACGTTTAAAAGCCATTCCAGCTTTCTTCGCATGGCGCCTATCAACAGCGCCGCAGCGCAGGCCAGCACAATCAGCATGGTTCCCATTTGATTTTCCATTGTCCTGTCCCTCTTACGTTCTTTTGCTACAATCTATGAGCCTTTTTTGTTTTTTATGCCAAACCTTCATTTTCCTGGCATTCTTTCTAAGAATTGGTATATTTTCCATTTAAGGGGGCTATACTTTTAACAACAAAATTGAAAGGCTTGGGTAACAGCATGAAAATATTCTTCAGTCGAAACTACGATTCCTCGCGTGTAGAGGAACCGGATTTTACTCCAGTCAGTCTGCAGGAAGCCATGGAAAAAACCCGCACGGCACTGGACATTGCATATGCGGGTTTTGATAACGCTGTTGACACAGATTTGATTGACAGCTATATTTATGAGATTAATTCTCTGCAGAAAAGATACAAGCACCTGACGGATCTGGCCGCCCTGGAGCCTGCCGCCGGGACTGCAAAATCATACCAGCATTCCCCGATTCGCGCCCTGGTCAGCCATGTTTTCGGTTAAGGTGTTTCTGCCATAGGTCAGTCCGGCATAAACTGCCTGGGAATTATTCATGACAGGGCCATTTTCGTTTTGCGGCGCAATTTTTTCATAAGCATCATGGAGGGGACGTATCACTTTTTCTATTTCTTCCAACACCTTCGGATCATTCCTGACCTCGCCATAGGCCAGTCTCCTGATGCAGAACAAATAAAGCCGCAATAGAGCAGGTGCCGGCTCATAGTTCGGATTTAAGGATGCAAGAAGCTCATTGAGACATCCCCTTGCCTTGCGAATAGCTTCCCGAAAGGCATCTCTGTCTCCGGATGCGTGAGCCTGCGCTCCCTCTTCCAGATACAGCAAAAGCATCTCATATAAAATAACAATCAGCTGCGTGGAATTTGCCTGTGTAATTCTCCTGGTAAATTCCTGTTTTTGTTCCTTGGTCATTCTGCCTCCCTGTAAAAAAGACACATATCACTGCTAACACGCTTCTGCCCGCTGTCACTGCAAAAGCTGCAGCACCTGAGAGGGTCTTTCGTTGGCCTGGGCCAGCATTGAGGTTCCTGCCTGGGTCATCACCTGATAGGTGGTATAATAAGTCATCTCCTCGGCCATATCCACATCCATAATACGGGAATAAGCAGACGTCATATTCTCAGAGGTAACATCCAGACTGTTTACAGAAGACTCCAAACGATTCTGATAAGCGCCCAGACGCCCCCTCACCTTGGAGACATATTTGATGGCCCCGTCCAGTCTGTCTATAGCGTCCCCGGCTCCTTCCTGAGTGGATACATCAATCTCCTCTATCCCCATATTTTGTAAAGAAATCGTAGGAATATCCACCGCCAGAATCTGGGTTTCGTTTGCCCCGATCTGCAGGCGCATAGCTCCGATTCCCGTAGCGTCAATCACCAGTCCATTTCCGCCTGCTGCGCTGAAGGTCACTGTGTTGGCGCCTCCGAAGTTTACCTCCGACACGTCCAGCACCATCTCAAATCCACCTTCTCCTTCCAGCGTAATCAAATTATCCTTAGCAGTAGCCGTGGTTCCGTCCGGAAAATCGGTTCCCAGGTTTAAGCTGTCCAAGTCCACCAGATAATTGCCCGTCTCCACGCCGTCCACAATTTCCTTTTCCAGCGTGATGCTGTCAATGCTGTAGGTTTTGGCCGTTACCTCCTTGGAGTAGGAGTTTACCTTTACCTCCAGATTGTTGGTATATCCCTTAAAATCAAACTCACCGTTCAGGAGCTTTTGTCCGTTGAATTCCGTGGTATCCGCTATACGGGTGATCTCCTCCTTCAGCTGCGCGATCTCGTCCTGCACAGTGGCCCGGTCATCGTCCGTCATGACTCCGTTTGCCGCCTTCACCGAAAGCTCGTTCATACGCTGCAGCATTTCGCTGACCTCTGTCAGCGCCCCGTCTGCAATCTCAATAATGGATATCCCATCGCTCGCATTTTGATTTGCCACAGATAATCCTTCGATCTGCGCGTTCATTCTTTTTCCCATGGCAAGCCCCGCCGGGTTGTCCTTTGCATGGTTGATTTTTAAGCCCGACGACAATCTCTCCAGCGATTTTGCCAACAGATCTTCACTGTTGGACAGCGCATTATTGGACAACATTGCCGATACATTGTAATTAATTCTCATACGCTACCTCTTTCCTGCTGTCTGACTGCTTCCAAAAATGTCTTGGCGATCCGGTACAGCTGCCCGTTATCGGCAGACACACCCTCGCCGGATATCTTCTGTTTTTCTGTCATATCCGGCCCTT
This sequence comes from Acetatifactor sp., assembly GCF_982438285.1. Taxonomy (NCBI): domain Bacteria; kingdom Bacillati; phylum Bacillota; class Clostridia; order Lachnospirales; family Lachnospiraceae; genus Acetatifactor; species Acetatifactor sp. Next base: position 3,048 of record NZ_CEWDFQ010000256.1, read on the forward strand.
TGCCGGCATCCTGGGCAACTGACACCTTCTCTATGATCCAGTGTCCGGAGGCCTCTTCTGTGAATGTATCGGCAATTTTCTGCAGTTTCGTAACCTCTGTTTTTTCATTTCCCGCAACATATGCCGTAATTTTTCCGTTTTCCAGCCAAAAATCTGCGCGCAAGGTCTCCTCCTCCGAAAACCGGCAGGTGACGGAAACCTTCCCTTTTTCCGCACCATTTCTTTCCACCGTCAGGCGTATTCCCGTCAGTTCTTCTCCCACATACATGGAGAAAAAGTATTCCTCCTGCCTTGCAAGCTTTTCCGCCAGGGCAAGCTGTCTGTGCGCCAGCCTGAGCTCCCTGACATCCACACTGCTTGCCGCCTCCTGCAAGGCTTCCTCCACTTCTTTGCCAGTCTCTTTTACAAGCTTTTGGTATTCCCTGGAAAATTCATCCTTATCCTCCAGAGCTTCCCAAAGTCCGTCTGCCAGAGGCTTCCTTTCCGGTATCTCGTCGCCATTTCCGGTCCCCTTTCTGCGGGCACTGTAAAAAAGCTCTCTATTCTGTAAAAGCGCCTGGGCCGCCAGCAGATTGTGTACACTGGGCGTGGCCTGCCCCTTCTGCAAAAGCGCCACGCACTCCTGCTCCGTCACCGCAAAGCTCCGAAGCTGTTCCAGATTTTGTCTCCTGTACTCCTGCGCGTTCTCCGTCTCCTGTGACACTTCTGTCACAATATCTCTCACATCCCCCGCAAAAGCCCTGGCGATCTGCTCTGAGATACTCTCACCCTTTTGAATCACCTGTTCCAGCCGTTCCTGGACCTTCACGTCCATATGCTTAAATTTTCCGCTTCTGACCGCAGAGAGAAGATTTTTCAGGTGAAGCTGGGCCTGGCTGTTTACCAGCGCTCCAACCACGGCGCCGTCGGATTTTTCAATCTGACGCAGCAGCCGGTAAATACCGATATAGGTCTCTCTTTCGTCTTCGGTAACAGCTTTGTTTTTTTCCAATCCATAAAGAAAACGGCTGTAGCTTTCCGCAGTCTCCTCAAAATCCTCCGGAAGCCCGGAAAAATATTCTTCCAGCTCGGGCAATGTTTTTTCCAGCGGATTGATTCCATCCCGGATCATCTGAAGCACCGCCGCAGGCTTCATCTTCTCAATCACAGACTGTACCTGTTCATCAGCCGCCTTTACAAGCTCTATATTCTTTCCTGTAATTTCCATGCGGTTATAGCCCAAGATGCGCACCGCTCTTCTGTTTTCGTCCGTAAGCTCATAAGAAAGCCCTATGAGCAGCTCATCCACATTGGCAAACGCCTTCTGAATGCTGTCTCCCATATCCCCTCTGGGCGAAGTCATCAGGGCTTCATAGCTCTCCCCGGCTTTTTCATAAACCGCTTTGGCAGCCTTTCCCTGTTCATAAATCCCCGTCAGAGACGTCTGGCTCTCCTGGATGCTTAAGGGCCCCAGAATCCGTGCCGGCATGGCGGGCAGCTGCGCTATGACTTGATTGGTATCCCGATACAGACGATACTTTGCAAGAGGCTCCTCCGCCCC
>NZ_CEWDFQ010000257.1:0-4571 GCF_982438285.1 Acetatifactor sp.
TATGGCGGATATGGTGGATGTGGGAATCGCCACGGGCAACAGGCCCTACATATTTGAAAAGGGACTCCTGATGGCTCTCTGCGCGGTGGCGTCTTTGATTCTGGGCACGGGAAGCGCCCGGTTTGCCGCGGTGTGCGGCCAGGGCATAGGCGCGGAAATCCGAAAGGATGAATACAGGAAGCTCCAGCAGTTTTCCTTTGCCAACACGGACCGATTCCGTGTCTCCTCCCTTGTGACCAGACTCACGGGAGACGTGACAAACATTCAGAATTCTATCTCTACCGGCCTTCGTCCGGCCTGTCGGGCCCCTGTAATGATGCTTACCGCCATTACGGTTTCCTTTTATATCAATAAGGAGCTGGCCGCTGTTTTTCTCATTGCGGCTCCCGTTTTAGGCATATTGCTGTTTTGGATCATCAGTCATGTACGCCCTCTCTACAGCAGGATGCAGAAGGCGGTGGATCTGGTAAACCGGATCATTCAGGAGAATCTCACCGCCATCCGGGTGGTAAAGGCTTACGTGCGGGGAGATTATGAGCTGGCCAAATTTGAGTCGGTCAATCTTGGGCTGCAGACCACCTCGGAAAAGGCCTTCCGGGTGGCTTCCCTGAATATGCCCGCCATGCAGCTTGTGATGTATACCACTATTCTGTGTATTCTCTGGTTCGGGGGCCGTCTGACTCTGGCCGGAGAGCTTCAGGTGGGCGAGCTGACAGGATTTTTAAGCTATGTGCTCCAGGTGTTAAATTCCCTGATGATGATATCCAACGTATTTATGATGTTTACCAGGTCCCTTACCTCCTGGCGGCGCATTACAGAGGTTATGGACGAAAAAATCGATATTACGGAGGAGCGGGCAAGAGATATCACCGTACAGCGGGGAGATATCGTATTTGACCATGTTTATTTTCAATACAGTAAGGATGCAAAGGAGTATGTGCTCTCCGATATCTGCCTTCATATTGAGGCGGGAACTACCGTAGGCATCATCGGCAGAACCGGATCGGCCAAATCCACTTTGGTGCAGCTCATTCCCCGGCTCTATGATGTGACAGACGGGCAGCTTTTGATCGACGGCTGTCCGGTACAGGAATATCCCTTAAAGCCCCTGCGGGACTCTATTGCCATGGTGCTGCAGAAAAACACGCTTTTCTCCGGCACTGTCAGGGATAATCTGCTCTGGGGCAAGGAGGACGCCTCCCAGGAGGAAATAGAGGAGGCCTGCCGGATTGCCTGCGTGGATGAGTTTATCGGGCGGCTTGAAAAGGGATATGATACAGATCTGGGCCAGGGCGGCGTCAATGTGTCCGGCGGGCAAAAGCAGAGGCTGTGCATCGCCAGAGCCCTTCTGAAAAAGCCGAAGGTGCTCATACTGGACGACTCCACCAGCGCCGTGGATACGGCCACAGAGGCAAGGATCAGAGAGGGTCTGGCAAGCTATCTTCCAAAAACCACCAAAATTATCATTGCCCAGAGAATTTCCTCCGTGTTCCACGCAGACAAGATCGTGATTTTGGAGGACGGTAAAATTCATGCCGTGGGGACCCATAAGGAGCTTCTGGCAAATAACCAAATCTATCAGGAGATTTATCAATCCCAGCAGGAAGGAGCGGATCTGTAATGCCAAGATATAACGGATATGCACGTCCCAAAAACAAAAAGAAAACCATCAGACAGCTTCTCCACTATATGGGAATCTACAAATGGTCCATGGTGCTTGTGGCTCTTTTGGTATGTATCAGCAGCATGGCAAATATCATGGGAACCTATCTGCTCAAGCCTGTGATCAACAACTACATTCTGCCGGGAGATATCCCGGGACTTTTGGGCATGGTTTTTTCTATGGCCCTTATGTACGGCTGTGGGGCGTTTGCCACGCTGGGGTACAATCAGCTGATGGTGCACACCTGTCAGAAAATCGTAGGCCGTATCCGCCGGGATTTATTTGCCCACACCCAAAAGCTCCCCCTCTCCTATTTTGACGCCCACACCCACGGAGAGCTGATGAGCCGTTTCACCAATGACGTGGATACCTTAACCGAGGCCTTAAACAACAGCTTTACCCTGTTGATCCAGAGCTTTATCATGGTCAGCGGCACTATCGTCATGCTCATTGTGCTGAATTTCCGCCTGTCCCTGATCGTCATCGCCTTTTTGCTTATGATGCTTCTATTTATCCGCATAAACGGACGGCGCAGCAAAAAATATTATCAGGAGCAGCAAAAGCATCTGGGCAGCATCAACAGCTTTGTGGAGGAAATGGTCAGCGGACAGAAGGTGGAAAAGGTTTTCAACCATGAGGACAAGGATTTTGAGGAATTCTGCCGCAGAAATGAGGCGCTGCGCCAGGCGTCCACCAAGGCGCTCTCCTATTCCGGCATGATGGTGCCGGCCATCGTAAGCCTTTCCTACTTTAATTATGCGGTTTCTGCCTGCGTGGGCGGGCTGTTTGTGCTCTCCGGCCTGATGGACTTAGGAAGCCTCACCTCCTATCTGGTATATGTGAGGCAGAGCGCTATGCCCATGAATCAGTTTACCCAGCAGGTCAACTTTCTTCTGGCGGCTCTGTCGGGAGCCGAACGGATTTTTGAGATGATGGAGGAGGAGCCGGAACCGGATCAGGGGCACATTACCCTTTGCCATGTACAGGAAAGGGATGGAAAGCTTTATGAGAGCGATGCAGAGGGCCGGGACTTTGCCTGGAAGGTGCCCCTGGAGGGAGGGGGCTTTCAGCTGGTTCCCTTAAAAGGAGACGTGCGGTTTCATGACGTGGTGTTCGGCTACACTCCAGAGAAACGAATTTTAAACGGCATCAGTCTCTACGCCAAGCCCGGACAGAAAATTGCCTTTGTGGGCTCCACCGGAGCGGGAAAAACCACCATTATCAACCTGATCAACCGTTTTTATGAGATACAGGGAGGCTCCATCACCTATGACGGCCTGGATATCAGGGATATCTGCAAAAAGGACCTGCGGCGTTCTCTTTCCCTGGTCATTCAGGACACTCATCTGTTCACCGGCACCATTGCCGACAACATCCGCTACGGCCGTCTGAAGGCAAGTGATGAGGAGGTCAGGCAGGCAGCCTTGATCGCCAATGCCGATTCCTTCATCCGCAGACTGCCCAATGGATATGACACGATGCTGCACAGCGACGGCTCCAACCTATCCCAGGGCCAAAGACAGCTTCTGGCCATCGCCAGAGCCGCCATCTCCCGCCCGCCGGTATTGATTTTGGACGAGGCCACCAGCTCTATTGACACCAGGACAGAGCGTCTCATCGAAAAGGGAATGGATTCCTTGATGGAAGGGCGCACCGTGTTTGTCATCGCCCACAGGCTTTCTACTGTGCGCAATTCCAAGGCCATTATGGTATTGGAGCAGGGAGAAATCATTGAAAGAGGCAGCCACGAGGAGCTGCTTGCCCAAAAGGGCCGTTACTACCGGCTTTACACCGGACAATTTGAACTGGAATAAAAAAGGAGGTCGGCATGGAAAAACAAGCTATCAGAGAAGCTATGCTGGAAATGGAAATTGCAAGAAAAAGGATTTTACAGCCTGCCTTTCAGAAGCTGGGGCTGACGGTAGGACAGCCCAGGATCTTAAACAAGCTCTATGAACAGGATCACATTACCCAAAAAGAGCTGGCAGATAAATGCTTTCTGGATACGGCCACCATTTCCAGAAATTTAGACCGGCTGGAGAAAGCGGGCTATATCACCAGAGAAAAGCACCCTGGCTGCCGCCGGTCCTTTCTCATTGTGCTTACCGAGAAAGGAAGGGTCTGCGCCGCCAGGGTGCATGGAAATTTTGTAAGGCTGGACGAGCAAATCTGCCAGAATCTCACCAAACAGGAAATGCAGAGCTTTCTCGACTGTGCAAAAAAGATCGTTACCAGCCTAAAGCTCCCTCCTGCTTTGCTTGAATCCGCTGATACTGCAGGAGAAGCTTCACCACCCGGCTGTAGCTGACCATGCCGTCCTCCACCCCGTTGACCCGCAGAGTGGTATCCACAAAGACATCCGAAACCTGATCCACCGTCTCCGTGTCAAAAATTGCCTTGCCATTGATACGGTCCCATTCTTCCTGCGTCACAAACACATCATCCTCATACACCTGCTCATACAGCCTAACGGGATAAACGTCCGACGATATGCTGCTTCCCGCCTCCTGCATGGCATATATATCGTTGCTCACATAGGGAAGAACGCTTAAATATCCGCTGTACTGAAAATAAATGTCATCAGACTGGATGCAGGCCAGATAGCTGATAAAATTTGCTTCATCCTCGTAGATATAACCTCTTAAATGGGCCAGCTCATGGCACATGCAGGCCGGCTTGTTCAGAATATACATCACATCGTTGTAATTTGCTTCCATGGAAAAAGGAAAATAGTAGCCCTGCATATACTGCTGACACATAAAATCCGAGAAGAAAAGAGGCTTTGGACTGGGATAATACCCATCCAGCTGGGGATAGGTCTCTCCCAGCTGTTTCATAATCTCTATGGCTTTTTCCTCCATTGTCCCTATTTCACCGTTTTCCAGAAGGCCCCCCGGATAAACAATCC
>NZ_CEWDFQ010000258.1:0-4563 GCF_982438285.1 Acetatifactor sp.
TGCGAGTGTTGTCCCTGCGGTTTCACATTAAAATTCCATACAAATTACCAAAGTGTGATCTTTTGTTGTTTTTTTTCATGCTAGTATTTACAACGTAATCGAGAGAAAAAGAAAAACAAAAAATGGAGGAACAAATATTATGAAAAACAGACGAAGCAGAATATTAGCTCTTGTGGGAGCATGTATTTTGGCAATGGGAACCCTTACCGCATGTGGAAGCGAAGAGACGAATGCTTCTTCCACCAGCCAGGCAGAGAGCTCTGCGCAGGAAAGCAGCGTGGCTGAGACCACTTCCTCTGAGGCGGCTTCTTCTGAGGCATCCACTGAGACAGCAGCGTTGTCCGGTTCTATCCAGATGGTGGGAAGCACTTCCATGGAGAAATTTGCAAACGCATTGATTGAGGCTTTTATGGCAGAGAACCCTGATGTGAATGTAACTGCAGAATTTGTCGGCTCCGGCGCAGGTATCGAGGCAGTGCTGAACGGAACGGCGGATATCGGAAATTCATCCAGAAATCTGACGGATGACGAGAAAACATCCGGTGCGGTGGAAAACATTGTAGCAATCGACGGCATTGCAGTCTGTGTTGATCCTGCAAACACTGTAACAGGACTTACCAAGGATCAGCTGATCAATATTTACAATGGCACCATCACCAACTGGAGCGAGGTTGGCGGCTCTGATTCTCCTATCATCGTAGTGGGACGTGAGGCTGGCTCCGGTACCAGAGGCGCGTTTGAAGAGCTTCTTGGCCTTGAGGACGCATGCGCATATGCAAACGAGCTGGACAGCACCGGCGCAGTTATGGCAAGAGTAGCGTCCACCCCTGGTGCAATCGGCTATGTATCCCTGGATGTATTGGACGACAGTGTAGTTGCACTTGCACTGGATGATGTAGAGCCCACGGTTGACAACATCAAGTCCGGCAGCTATTTCTTGAGCAGACCCTTCGTAATGGCAACCAACGGCGAGATCTCCGCGCAGAGCGAGCTGGTACAGGCATGGTTCGATTTTGTGCTGGGCGCTGAGGGACAGGAAATTGCCACCAGTGTAGGATTGATTACGGTAGAATAATAAAAAAGGATAATGCGATGAAAAGTCAAACACACGCTTTTGTAAAAGAGTCCACGATTGTTGGAAACAGAAAAAACAAAGCGGTGGTGGAAACTGCGGCACAAATAATATTCACTATTTGTGCCTTCTTCGCTGTTCTGGCGGTGGTTTCCATCACCCTATATATGATTATCAGCGGAACGCCAGCCATCTTTCAGGTGGGGCTTAAGGAAATACTCTTTGGCACTGTCTGGAGGCCTACTGCTGCAGAGCCTCAATATGGTATTCTTTATGTAATCCTTACCTCCATAGTGGGCACCGGCCTTGCCATACTGATCGGTGTACCCATTGGAGTCCTCAGTGCGGTATTTCTTGCGGAGGTTGCCCCGAAAAAGCTGGCTATGATCGTGAAGCCGGCAGTGGAGCTGCTTGCGGGAATTCCCTCCGTTGTGTATGGCCTGTTAGGTATCTATTTGTTGAATCCATTTATGTATAAAATTGAGCTTGCGTTATTTGAGGGTTCCCAAACCCATCAGTTTACGGGCGGAGCAAATCTGCTTTCGGCGGTGATCGTGCTTGCCATCATGATTCTTCCCACAGTGATCAATATTTCAGAGACCTCCATAAGGGCGGTGCATCCCAGCATAAAGGCGGCGTCTCTGGCATTGGGGGCTTCCCATATGCAGACCATTTTCAAATCCATTCTTCCGGCGGCCAAGTCCGGTATTATCACGGCCATCGTGCTGGGCGTGGGAAGAGCCATCGGAGAGGCCATGGCAATCACTCTGGTGTCAGGAAGCAGTGTGAACCCGCCGTTCCCCTTCAATTCCGTGCGGTTTTTGACCACAGCTATCGTCAGCGAGATGGGATATTCCTCCGGAACCCACAGGCAGGTGCTGTTCACCATCGGACTGGTGCTGTTTGTGTTTATTATGATTATTAATGTGATATTGAATAAGATTCTAAAAAAGGGAGGAAATGCAGATGAACAGCAGTAATACACTGATGCGGAAAAGAAAGCGTCCCGTTGACACGGTGCTGCTGGCGGCCATCTACATATCGGCGTTCTTCTCTGTGGCTTTGCTGGCAGGGATTATCGGCTTTGTGTTTGTGAAGGGTATCGGCACGGTAAACTGGAAATTTCTCACCTCAGTTACAAGCGCTTTGGATCAGACGGTAGGTATCGCCGGAAATCTGGTAAACACCCTCTATATTATTGTGATCACCCTGTTAATCGCCACTCCGCTGGGTGTTGGATCGGCTATTTATCTGAATGAATATGCAAAGCCGGGCAGAATTGTTTCCATCATTGAGTTTACCACGGAAACTCTTTCGGGCATTCCCTCCATTATTTTCGGTTTGTTTGGCATGGTGTTTTTCGGGGAATCCCTGGGGCTTGGCTATTCCCTGCTCACCGGTTCCTTTACATTGACGATTATGGTGCTTCCGCTGATTACCAGAAATACCCAGGAAGCCCTTCGGACGGTGCCGGACAGCTATAGAAGCGGCGCCCTGGGAATGGGTTCTACAAAATGGCATATGATCAGAACCATATTGCTTCCTTCTTCCATGTCCGGTATCGTTACAGGAATCATTCTTGCCCTGGGACGTATCGTTGGAGAGTCCGCAGCCCTTTTGTTTACTGCAGGAAGCGATTACAAGCTGCCCCGCTTTGGAAGCGATTTTGCAGCAAATGTGGAGAGACTTTTTGCCAAAACCACAGAGTCGGGCGGAACGCTTACTATAGAGCTGTATCTGCAGATGCAGAAGGGGCAGTATGAGACCGCCTTCGGAATCGGCTGTGTGCTGATTGTGATTGTGCTGATTTTAAATCTGCTTACCAAGCTGGCGGCAAAAAAGCTTCGGCCGGTATAAAAGCGAAAGATAGAAGCGGCTTTGCACAAACATTGATTATGCGCAAAGAAATGCGCGGGAATGAGGATAAACATGGAAAAGAGTAAAATATCGGTGAAAAATCTGAATCTCCACTACGGGGAGAATCATGCGCTGAAGGATGTAAGCATGGAGATCAAGGATCATGCCATCACAGCTTTTATCGGACCCAGCGGCTGCGGAAAATCCACCTTTTTAAAATGCTTAAACCGTATGAACGATCTTGTGGATAATGTGCGCATTGAAGGACAGGTGCTTTTGGACGGGGAGGATATTTATGACAAGCGGGTGGATACCACGCTGCTGCGCAAAAAAGTAGGCATGGTATTTCAGCAGCCAAATCCCTTTCCTATGTCCATTTACGACAACGTGGCTTACGGGCCCAGGCTTCATGGCATCAAGCAGAAATCAAAGCTGGATGATATTGTGGAAAATGCGCTTAGGGGAGCGGCTATTTTTGACGAGGTGAAGGATCGTCTGCGGAAATCTGCCCTGGGGCTTTCGGGAGGACAGCAGCAGAGACTGTGTATTGCCCGGGCGCTGGCGGTGGAGCCGGAGGTGCTTTTGATGGATGAGCCCACCTCAGCCCTGGATCCGATCTCTACCTTGAAAATAGAGGAGCTGATGGAATCTCTGAAGAAAAAGTATACGGTAGCCATTGTGACCCACAATATGCAGCAGGCTGCCCGTGTGTCTGATGACACGGCATTTTTCCTGGTGGGGGAGGTGGTGGAATTTAATTCCACCCAGAATATTTTCTCCCGTCCCAAGGACAAGAGGACTGAGGATTATATTACAGGCCGTTTTGGCTGAATAAAATATTTTGCCGCCTAAAGCGGATGATTGGAAAGAGAGGATAATCATGTCACCCAGAATCTATTTTGAACAGGAATTGGATTTGTTAAAAAATAAAGTAACGGAGATGGGCGAGCGGGCGGAGATCAGCTATGACCGCCTGGTATACGCTGTCAGAGGCAATGACAGAGAAACCCTGAAGCTGCTTTTGGACAATGACCGTCAGATGATTGATATGCAAAGGAGCATTGAGGCAAAATGCCTTACGCTGCTTACCAGACAGCAGCCGGTGGCCAGGGATCTGCGTCTTGTTTCATCCGCACTTAAGGTAGTAACGGACATTGAGCGGGTGGGGGACCACGTATCTGATATTGCAGAGCTTTGCCTGCGGACTCAGGAATTTAAGCTGGATGGGGTTTATGAGAGCAAGCTCTTTATCATGATGGAGGAAGCCAAGAATATGCTTCATGAAGCGGTGGAGGCTTTTGTGGAGGGAGATGAAAAGGCGGCGCGCCAGGTGATAGAGGGCGACGACGTGGTGGATGACCTCTTCAATCAGATCAAGGAGGAGCTGATGGGCTCCATCCGCACACAGAATCTGGATGCGGATAAGGTGGTTGATTACCTGATGATTGCAAAATATCTTGAAAAAATAGGAGATCACGCCGTAAATATCGGGGAATGGGCGATCTTCCAGGTGACCGGAGATATGCAGGGCGTTCAGCTGTATTAAATGAGCTGTTTTTTAAAAGCCTCTTGATATTTTACATAGATTTTACGTATAATGATTATAAATTTTACATAGTTCGTTTACTCTGTAA
>NZ_CEWDFQ010000259.1:0-4525 GCF_982438285.1 Acetatifactor sp.
AGGGAGTGCGTTTTATCGCTGTCAACGACAATGTGGACAGCGCAAACGGCGGCAAGAATTCCTTTATCTCACATAAGCCAATGCCCAGGGATTGTCCTCTTATGGCTGGACTGTTATGAATTTGTACAGAATGTTTTGCGCATCTCTTGAGGTTTCAAAACCGATATGCTACTATAAGTTCAGGAAAATGCGCGGAAATGGAGATTGTCATGGCTTTCTATCATATAAAAAAAAGCGGCCTTTTGGCGGCCGGGTTGTTGGTTTCAATGCTTCTTACGGGATGCGCTGGGGGCAGTGAAAATATACAGAGCGGAATGCAGCTGATACAGAATCTGGATTACCAGGGGGCTCTGGCAGAGTTTGAGGAGGCGGAGGCTGCCAACGAAAATGAACGTCTGATCTACAGGGGAAGAGGTATAGCCTATATGGGGCTTACAGATTATGAACAGGCAATCAGCTGCTTTCAGACGGCCCTTGCCGCCAGCAGCGGCATTGTGGAGTCTGTAGATTTTGACTTAAATTATTATCTTGCGGCGGCCTATACCAAGAATGGGCAGTATCAGGAGGCAAAAGATACCTACGACGCTATACTTGCCCTTCGGCCAAAGGAGGAGGACGCCTATTTTCTACGGGGAAACGCTTTTTTGAACCTTGGGGATTTTGAAGGGGCAAAGGAGGATTTTGACAGGGTGGTTTCCATGTCGCCCCAAAATTATGACAGACTGATAGAAATCTATGAAACTCTGGATCACTTTGGCTACAGACAGGAGGGACAGGCTTATCTGCAAAATGCCCTGGACACTGCAGAAGGCGCCATGGACCAGTTTGACAGCGGACGGATTTATTATTATCTGGGGGAATATCAGAAGGCTTATCTGGCTTTGGAGGAGGCGAAGGGAAATGGAGGAGCCGAAAGCTATCTGTACCTGGGCAAGGCTTATGAGGCCACGGGGGACTATAATTATGCCTCCAGCGTGTATAACAGCTACATCAGCCAGGATCCTTCAAATGCGGAAATGTATAATCAGCTGGGGCTATGCGAGATGACCAAGGGAGAATATCAAAAGGCGCTGGAAGCCTTTCAGGCCGGACTTGAAATAGAGGGAAACGATATGGTTCAGGCGTTGTCCTTTAATGAAATTGTGGCCTACGAATACTTGGGAGAATACCAGAAGGCGGCAGTGCTTTTGGACGCCTATCTGGCAAACTATCCCGATGATGAGGCGGCTGCAAGGGAAAAACAGTTTCTATCGACTCGATGAGTCCCTGGCGCTCCGCAGCTTTAAAAGGTCTAAAAAATCCAGCATGGAATGCACGTCTCTTGGAGAGAGCTCCAGGGTGGTGTTAACCATGTCCGCCACCGTATAATCCCGAAGGAGCCTGTGATTTAAGGTTTCAAAATTGTAGCGGTATCTGGTGCGGTTTAAAAGATAATCCGTGGTAACCTCAAAATAGTCAGCGATCTTGCAGAGAGTGGACAGGTCCGGAAAATGGACGCCCTTTTCATAGTTTGACACAGTGCCCACCGATACATTCAGCGCAGCCGCCAGTTCTTTTTGATAAATGCCTTTTTCAGCGCGGAGCTTCGCAAGCGTTTCTCCAAAATCCATATGCCCACCTCCCGTAGATCATTGCCTGTTTCAGATTTCGTAAAACCTATTTTATAGTATTTTAGGTTTTGAGAAATATTATTTTAGATATGCAAGAAAAGTGTTGAAAATAAGAAGAATATTTTATAAATGTTAAAATGATGGCAGCACTGACACAAATAATGAAATTGTTTCGGGAAATGAGTTGACCGGCGGTCAAGGGCTTTGGGAAAATGGATGAAAATGTAAATGCCTTTGGGCGGCACGGGAAATGGACTGATTAATAAACTGGTGTCAAAAATCAAGGAGTTAAATGCTCCCATTGTGGTTGGACTGGACCCTATGCTGAAATTTGTGCCAAAGCACATTCAAAAAAAGGCCTTTGCAGAATATGGCGAGACTTTGGAGGGAGCGGCGGAAGCTATCTGGCAGTATAACAAGGGAATTGTGGATGCCATCTGTGATCTGGTGCCTGCAGTAAAGCCTCAGATTGCCATGTACGAGCAGTTTGGCATTCCGGGAATGACAGCATTTCAGAAAACGGTGGATTACTGCAGGGAAAAGGGTTTGGTGGTGATCGGAGACATTAAGAGGGGGGATATCGGCTCCACTTCCGAGGCCTATGCTGTGGGACATTTGGGACGTGTTTTAGTGGGCGGCAAAACCTGCTATGGTTTTAACGAGGATTTTGCCACCGTAAATCCCTACCTGGGCTCAGACGGCGTCAATCCCTTTATCAAAGTATGCAGAGAGGAAAAAAAGGGGATTTTTGTACTGGTCAAAACCTCAAATCCAAGCAGCGGCGAATTTCAGGACCAGCTCATAGACGGTCGTCCTCTTTATGAGATTGTGGGAGAAAAGGTGGCGGCCTGGGGAGAAGCGTGTATGGGACAAGAGTACAGCTATGTGGGGGCTGTGGTAGGAGCCACCTATCCTGAACAGGGGAAGCTTTTGCGCAAAATCATGCCAAAGGCGTTTATACTGGTGCCGGGGTACGGCGCGCAAGGCGGCAAGGGTGCTGATCTGGTTCACTTTTTCAATAAAGACGGACTGGGAGCCATTATCAATTCCTCCAGAGGAATTATTGCAGCCTATCAGCAGGAAAAGTATGCAGGATACGGTGAGGAAAATTATGCGGAGGCATCCAGGGCCGCCGTGCTGGACATGAGGGAGGATATTGCACAGGCGCTGAACCGATGATAGACTTGCCCGGTGAAACTAATTGATAACTGGGGAGTTTTGTGTTAGTATAAAATGGACAAAACAGGAGGTTTACAGATATGGAGGCATACAAGCAGGAGTTTATCGAGTTTATGGTGGACAGCCAGGTGCTGAAATTCGGTGAATTTACCCTAAAGAGCGGAAGAAAATCTCCTTTCTTCATGAATGCCGGAGCCTATGTGACCGGCTCTCAGCTTCGCAGGCTGGGGGAGTATTATGCAAAGGCCATCCATGACAGCTACGGAGATGATTTTGATGTGCTGTTCGGGCCGGCTTACAAGGGCATTCCCCTGAGTGTTGCCACGGTCATTGCATACAGCAGCCTTTACGGGAAAGAAATCCGATACTGCTCCAACCGCAAAGAGATAAAGGACCACGGTGATGTGGGGATACTTCTGGGCAGCAGCCTAAAGGACGGAGATCGCGTGGTGATGATTGAGGATGTGACAACATCCGGGAAATCCATTGAGGAGACCTTCCCCATTATCAAGGCTCAGGCAGACGTGCAGATCAAGGGACTGATGGTGTCCCTAAACCGCATGGAAAAGGGACTTGGCGGAAAGCTGAGCGCGCTGGAGGAGATCAGGGAAAAATACGGCTTTGATGCAAGGGCTATTGTCACCATGCAGGATGTGGTGGAGTGCCTGTATAATAAGCCCTACAAAGGAAAGATTTATATTGACGATGTCTTGAAGGCTTCTATTGACCGCTACTATGAGGAGTACGGTGCCTAGATGCCCTGGAGACGGGCAGGAGGAATCCCTTTCACAGAGAAAGCTGAGAAAAAGGGCGGAGCATCAAAAATGTGAGGTGTGACAGATGGAAGAAAAGGTTTATAAGACAATGGGCGGCGCTGGTGTCATGAATATTGTGCTGGGAGTGATTTCCGTAGCGGTGGGACTTGCCAGCGGGGTGCTGCTGATCGTCAGCGGGGCCAGGCTTCTTGCGGGTAAATCCAGAATTTTATTTTAAATAAGGAGCAGCATGAGGGCATTTCCTGAGGGAAGTGCCTTTTTAGGGTTTATATAGGACATGAAAAGGAAAAACTATATTTTTACAAATAAAAAGCATTCCTACAAGGCCATTATGGCTGCTATTTTGGGAATCATCAGTTTAGTGTCCTTAGGCATTGTGGTGTATCTGACCTATTTGAGGGACGGACAGGCCCAAAACGGCTACGGGGTGACCGGGCTTTTGGCTGCCGTCTTTTCCCTGGCCGGATTGGTTCTGGCAATCATCTCGTTTCGGGAAAAGGACAATTATATGCTGTTTCCCTGGCTTGGACTGCTGTTAAATGTGGCAGCGCTGGGAAGCGTGGGGCTGATATTATATTTAGGAGTATAGATTGAAAAATCACTCTGATGAGTTGATTTTTCAATCCCAAATTTGTGCCGGAGCGTCACAAATTTGTCTGATGGCAGATGAGAAACCGCATGCGCGGATTTCTCATCGCCCCGTCGCGTAAAAACGCTTCGGAATGGAGAGTATCATGTGTGAAAAAATAGAAATAGGACAAGAAGCAGAGAAAGAGCTGCAAAGGGAAAGACTTAAATTAGTGTTGTCCAGAATCCGGGAGATTCCGCAGGAGCATTTCGGAGATGAGGCCTTTGAGGATTATTTTGCCGTGACAGCCCGATTTCTGCTTTTGCTGGAAGAAACCAGGAAATTTCTGGAGGATGGCGGTCTGGGGAAGGCGTCTTTGGAAGAATTAACGG
>NZ_CEWDFQ010000260.1:0-4458 GCF_982438285.1 Acetatifactor sp.
CTGGAAACCACCATTCTTGGACGTTCAAAGGGTGTAACATAGGTGCGCAGAGGGTAACGGCAGCCGTCCTCGTTCCACTTTACAAATCCCACATGACTTCCCGTCCACATTCCATGCCATTTTCCGTTATTGCGGCTTCCCGCTGTACAAACCAGCTGTCTGTCCGCCTCAATACATTCCCGTACCCTGTCTGCCCAGATATTCGCAGCCTTTTTTCCCAAGCTGGCATAGTGTGCGTTTTTTCCAGCGCTTATCTGCATCTGTATTAAATTAAATCCCATTTTCAGCTGATTATAGATCATGCTGTAAAAGCCCTCTTTCGCTTCCACAGCCAGCTCCTTTTCCAATTTCTGAAGTCTCTGCTCCAATTCGCAGATTGCCTCCAAGACCCGATCCGCTTCCCCGTCCGCCTGCCGATAGGTATCACTTTTCAGCGCCTCCGGACGGCATTTCCCGATCCATGCGGTTCCCTTTGTCAAAAGAAGCTCCATACAGTCTATCTGCGCAGCAGTTACAAGTCCTCCAAACTGCTTCTGCAGCCACAGTCTGGTAAAGGTTCTGGTGGAATTTGGTGCAGAGCTCCCCCAGGTTTCAAAATCATAGGCCAGCTCCATGAAGTATGACAGAGGAAATTCATTTCCCTTAAGATCTCCCACATTTACCATCCATACGGTTCTCACTCCTTGCTCATAGGCAAGAGTCATCTGCTCCCAAATAGCAGTAAGCGGCGTGCTGTTGATCCACTCATAAGAGATGGGAGCCCCGTGATAATCCAGGTGATAATACATACCATAGCCGCCCTGGTGAGAGGCTTCCTTCTCTGGCAGATACCGCATATGTCCGAAATTATCCTCGCAGAACATCAAAATGATATCCTGCAGGCCGTCCCAGTCCTTCAGCCCTGCTGTCTCCCCACATCCATAGTAATACTGCTCCACTTCTTTATAAATGGCTAAAAGCATAGGAAACCCCTTTTCCCCAGGTCTTATGTTGGCCTGTATCAGCTTCTTCTGCTCCGTGATGATATCCTTCAGGATATCAATATTTTCCTGAAGGGAGCCAGGTCCTTCCAGCTTGCTGTCTCTTTCTCCCCGCATGCCGACGGTAATGATATTTTCATATTTGCAGCTTCGTTTTAGTCCGTCTTCCCAGTATTTCAACAGTCCTTCCTTATTTATCATATAATTCCACTCACTGCCGTAAGAACCATTCTCCCCCTTGTAGATATCCCATTCCTCTCCCGCGCGCAGACAAGGCTCATGATGGGAATTGCCCATTATAACTCCGTACTTATCCGCAAGGCGCGCGCTTTCTTCTCCCGGCCCATCCAAAGCAAAGCAAGAGGTCCACATGGCTGGCCAAAGATAGTTTCCCTTCAGACGCAGCAACAGTTCAAATACCTTGTCATACATCTCGGCATTGAATCCACCAAAATGATGAAATGCCCATGTACCGAAGCAGGGCCATTCATCATTGATAAAAAATCCTCTGTATTTCACAGAGGGTTCCTTGGAAATCATTTCCACGGAGGCATCCAATTCCATACGCTCTTTATGCTGTACAGGGGCATCTCCCCAAAAAACAAGCGGACTGACTCCCATCAGCTCGGACAAATGAAACATACCGTAAATAGTGCCCCTCTTGTCGCTTCCATATATAACAAGAGCCTGGCTGCAATGATTTCCTATTTTTATATCTGCGAGCTGCTCCTCTTTCAGCAGACGGATTCCATAAACTTCCCTTTTCCCTCTCACTGACTTCGCATCTATCCTTCCGGTCAGCTCCAGCTGCTTTAAGATGGGACTTTTTCCCAGCTGTGCAAACAAAACAATGTCTCCAGATGCCTTGCTGCAGTCCTCCACGATACCCGGCCTTCTGCCCGACGCCATTTCCATATCCGCCGCCACCTTTTTGGCTATGGCATAAATACCCACATCGCTTTCCTTTTCCACTACAAAGGTCACTATTGCGCTTTCATCAAATAACCGCATTTTACTCTTCTCCATACACCTTCCTAAAGGGTACTGCAGGAAGCCCCGCCGTATGATACAAATCAGCATCCAGCGGACAATCATTCCATGCAAACATAAGACTCTCCACATTCTGTTTTGCAGGCAGCTTTACAATCACCTGATCCCTCCCCCAGATCTGTGCCTTGACCGGAAATTTTCCTCCCTCCTTCGTCTCTATCTCAAAACCGCGAACAAATATTGTCTTGCTATCCTTCGTACATAAAGAGAGCCTTTCATCCTGTAGTGAAAAGCTAACTCTGACGCAGTCGTTTTCCCACAAAACCCGGCTGACCTCCGGCCCTTTCCAAACCACATCTTTTTTATAAATAAGTGCCTGCGCAGCAAGGGAAATTCTCTCGCCCACACTTTTTTTATCCAAGGGATGCAGGTCATTATATTCCCCCAGATCATATGCCTGCACCATTCCTGCATTTTCTGTTTTCCCAGCTCGCCTTTGAGCTTCACGCAGACTTGCCCATAGTGCTTTTTTTGTATGCTCTATGCCGTCCCCAAAGCCTGCCAGCTGTACATAAATAAATGGCAGCTTTGGCTCCCCTAACAGCAGTCTCCAATCCCGGATCATCTCAGTAAACTCTTTCTCATAAGTCTCCGGCCTTCCTGTATTAGATTCCCCCTGATAAAAAAAACAGCCGGAAAACCGACATTTTCTGATCGGATAGAGCATTCCGTTATATAGGCCGGAGGCCTTATATGAAAAGAAATCCTTCTCCCCAAGATAACCAGAGGAAGCCCTCATATCCTTCATAATCTCATATTCCCATACACCCCTCAGATCAGCAATCTCCCTCTTTCCACACCGTATGCCATATTCTTTTCCGGGCATGGTTCCCCCTTTGCCCCGCATCACCAGCATGTGCACCTCAATCTCGTTTTCCCCTTCCTGCAAGAGGCCTTCCGGAATGGGATAAATGCGAGGCGGATACTGATAGGCTGTCTCGCCGATCTTTACGCCGTTTACAAATATCTGATCCGCATCGATAACTGTTCCAAAATATAACTTTGCGCCCATTTTCTGTTCTTCGTCCGCACAATGTTGTCCCAAAAGCTTGTCCACCTTCTCCTGCGTCAAAAGTATTTTTTTCTTCAGACGCAGGCTTCCGGCAAATCCGCACAAATCACCCTCTCCAAAAAAGCCAGGTACAAAAACCTTCCCCTTTTTCTTTTGCTCATGAGAGCCTTTCTCCTTCTCCTCTTCAAAGGGCAGCATCGCTTCAGCAATCCACCGCTCTTCCAGCTCCTCCTCTTTTTTTTCCGTCTGTTTCACATAAGAGGCATCTGCACATTCCTCTAGTTCCCCGGCATCAAGATCCAGACGCCTTATGGTTTCTTCACTTGTCCATGCTTTTACCGGTGTGCCTCCCACTGCGGTCTGAAAAAGGCCGATTGGTATCTTTTCCTTTTCCCAAAGGGCTCTTGCTGCAAAAAAGCCCACCGCGCTAAAAGCGGACAATTCCCCGCCCACAGCTTTTCTCCAGATGCCGTCCGTAAGCATTTCCCGTTTCCACCGGAAAGCATATTCTTTGGGAACCTCAAATGTTCGAATACAGCCCATTTCCACATCTGACAGTTCCTCTTCAAAGCGTTCACGCACTCTCTCTATGGGAAGCTCCATGTTGGATTGTCCGCCGAGCAAAAATACATCGCCAAACAAGACATCCACAATGCAAATACTTTCCCTCCCGTCACTGATTCTGATTTCCCACGGTCCCCCCGCTTCCATTTTGGGAATCCGACACTCAAAATAGCCATTTTCCATGGCTTTTGTCACAATAGGGCGGTCGCCCAAAAAACAGCTTATCCTTGTACTGTTTTCCGCGTATCCCCAGATGCAGTTTTCTGTTTCCCTCTGCAATATCATTCCATCGCTGAAAAAAGAGGTCAATCTGATTTTTCCCATATTGTCTCTCAAATCTTTCCCTTTATTTTCTTGCTTCTAGTTTATTATTTACAGAAAAGAGAATAAACGGAAAAACTAAAGAAAAAGTAATGACAAATTATAGTTTAGGGATTTAAATAACAAAAAGGGAATACGCCTTCTCATAGAGCTGTGCGATTTCTTCTTCTGTAAATTTTCTGGGATGATTTGCAATGCCTGCAGCCGAAACGGTAAAGCAGTTCTTTGTCATCCATGGAATATCCTCCCGGGTAATGCCCTGCTCCCCCAGGGATGTGGAAAGCCCGATTTCCTCTAAAAGCTTTCTAAGCTGGCTTGCGCAGTCCTTTTCATCCTTCCCTCCCAAGGCCTGGGAGATCACTGCATATCGGTCAGGGGCCGCATCTATGCTTGCCTCCGTGATCACGGGGGTGAGAGCCGCAAGTCCTCTTCCGTGGACAATGTCCTTACAGCCGCTGGCCGGATGCTCCATTCCATGGGGCAGCGTCCCCCCCGCCGTGTTGATCACCATGCCTCCTATGGTGCTGGCCC
>NZ_CEWDFQ010000261.1:0-4454 GCF_982438285.1 Acetatifactor sp.
CAATTATCTTTTATTGTATATTACAGATAGTTGATGAACTCACTATCTCCCCCCCCTCATAAGAAAATGTAAAGGAGCTCCGGCGGTGCCGGGGCTTCTTTACATTTTAGGGGTGGTAGAATCCGGCAAAATGGAGTAAAATATAAAAGTATATTTTGTGTGCAGAGATTGTGCGGAAAGGCTGGTAGGGAAAATGGAGCTGACGAAGCTGCTTGAGGGAATCCAATACGAATGTGTGCAGGGAGACGTACAGAGGGAAGTGACAGGGGTGGTTTATGATTCCAGAAAAATAAGCGCCGGCTGTCTTTTTATCTGCATAGAGGGAGCAAATTTTGACGGACATGACTTCGGCGCGGAGGCAGTCTTACAAGGAGCGGCGGCTTTGGTGGTATCCAAGGATATTCCAGGTCTGGAAAATTCGGATGCGGTGGTGATTCGGGTGGAGGATACCCGGTACGCCATGGCATTTATTTCTGCGGCGTATTTTGGGCATCCGGCAGATCAGCTGAAGGTTATCGGCATTACTGGAACCAAGGGAAAGACCACCACCACATATCTGGTGAAATCCATTCTGGAGCACGCCGGCTACAAGGTGGGACTTGTGGGCACCATTGAGACTATTATAGGAGATACCCACATCCATGCGGAAAACACCACGCCGGAATCCTATCTGCTGCAGGAGTATTTTGCCAGAATGGTGAAAGAGGGACTGGACGCCGTGGTCATGGAGGTGTCCTCTCAGGCGCTGATGCTTCACAGGACCCAGGGGTTTGTGTTTGATTATGGTATTTTTACCAATTTAGAGCCGGATCACATCGGACCTAACGAGCATGCAAGCTTTGAGGACTATCTGGCCTGCAAGAGGCTTTTGTTCAGACAGTGTAAAATAGGAATCGTAAACGGGGACGACAGTCATTGGCAGCAGGTGGTGGAAGGGCATACCTGCATTCTGGAAAGCTATGGAATGGGAGAGGAGTGCATGCTCCGGGCAGAGAATCTAAAGCTTTTGCATAAGCCGGGGGAGCTGGGAGTTACCTTCCAGGTCCGAGGGCTTATGGAGTTTCAGGTGGAAGTCCCCACCCCCGGCCGGTTCAGCGTATACAATGCCCTGGCGGCCATTGCCATCTGCCGTCATTTTCAGGTGGAGAAGGAGGATATCAAGGAAGCCTTGCTGGCCGCAAGGGTCAAGGGCCGTATTGAGATGGTGAAGGTTTCCGATCAGTTCACCCTGTTGATTGATTATGCCCATAACGCCATGGCCCTGGAGAGCCTTTTAACCACGCTGCGGGAATATAATCCCCACCGTTTGATCTGTCTGTTTGGCTGCGGAGGCAACCGTTCCAGACAGCGGCGCTTTGAGATGGGGGAGGTCAGCGGCAGGCTGGCGGATTTGACCATTATTACTTCGGATAATCCCAGGTATGAGGAGCCCCAGGCTATCATAGAGGATATCAAGACGGGCATGGCCAAGACCAATGGAAAGTATGTGGAGATCTGCGACAGAAAGGAGGCCATTGCCTATGCCATAGCCCACGGCGAACCGGGGGATATTATCGTGCTGGCAGGAAAGGGGCATGAGGATTACCAGGAGATCAAGGGCGTAAAATATCCTATGGATGAGAGGAATCTGATTGCGGATATTCTGGCAGGCCGTTAAAGAACGGAGGAGAAATGACGAAAGAGCAGTATGCGGATGTGATTGTGGATATTTCCCATGAAAAGCTTGACAGACCCTTTCAGTACAGGGTTCCGGAAAAGCTTTTGGGAGCTCTTGCGCCGGGTATGTGCGTGGCGGTTCCCTTCGGAAAGGGAAACAGGCTGATTAACGGCTATGTGCTTTCCTTGAGTGGAGACTGTAGATTTGATCCTGGGAAAATCAAGGATATTGCGGGAATCGTAAAGGGCGGCGTGGCGGCCCAGGATAAGATGATTCTTCTGGCGGACTGGATGCGGAGAAATTACGGCTCCACCATGATACAGGCCCTTAAGACGGTGCTTCCGGCAAAAAAAACGGTGGGGCGTTTAGAGCATAAGTATCTGGTGCGCCTCCTTGGCAGGGAAGAAATATTGTCCCTTCTGGGGGAGAGCATCCGCAAAAAGCAGGCAGCGAAGGAAAGGCTTTTGCGAAAGCTGGCAGAACAGGAGGAGATACCCTACGGGGAGGCTGCAGGAAGCCTGGGAGTATCGGCCTCCACCATAAGCAGTCTGGAAAAGGCAGGAGTCATCCGGGTGGAAAGCCAGAGACTGTTTCGCAATCCGGTAAAGCTCACCAGGCAGAAAACGCAGCTTCCGGCTCTGAGCGCCGGGCAGCAGCAGATTGTGGATCAGGTGATCTTGGATTTTGACAAGGGAGAACAGGGCACCTATCTGGTACATGGAATCACAGGAAGCGGAAAGACGGAAGTGTATATGCAGCTAATTGGGGAAATGCTTAAGAGAGGAAGGCAGGCCATTGTGCTGATCCCGGAAATCGCATTGACCTATCAGACACTGCTGCGTTTTTTTACCCGGTTTGGAGACCGGGTGAGCGTATTGAATTCCACCTTGTCCCTTGGGGAAAAATATGATCAGTGTGAGCGGGCAAAAAACGGGGAGATCGATGTAATCATCGGTCCCCGTTCCGCCTTGTTTACGCCCTTCCCTAAAATTGGTCTGATTGTGATCGATGAGGAGCATGAAAGCAGCTACAAAAGCGAAAGCTCACCCAAATATCATGCCAGAGAGACCGCCATTGAGGTGGCCAGGCTTCACGGGGCCAGCGTGGTGCTTGGTTCGGCTACGCCCTCCCTGGAGGCATATTACCGTGCCAGGAAAGGGGAGTACGGGCTTTTTATCTTAAAGGAGAGACTCACGGGCGGAGCCCTTCCCCAGATTCATACGGTGGATTTGCGAAAGGAGCTTAAGGAGGGAAACCGCTCCATTTTCAGCAGAAAGCTCCAGACTCTTTTGGCCGGAGGCCTTGAAAGGGGCGAGCAGAGCATTCTTTTCTTAAACAGGAGAGGTTATGCGGGATTTGTGTCCTGCAGGGCCTGTGGATATGTGATGAAATGCCCTCACTGTGACGTGTCCTTGTCGGAGCATAAAAACGGCCTGCTGATCTGCCATTACTGTGGCTTTCAGAGACCAAAGCCTGCAGGCTGTCCCCAATGCGGCTCCAAATATATCATGGGCTTTCGGGCGGGTACCCAGCAGATCGAAGAGAAACTAAAGGAGCTGTTTCCTGGAGTGCGGACGCTGCGCATGGATGGGGATACCACTAAAACAAAGGACAGCTATGAGAAAATTTTGTCTGCCTTTGCTGCCGGGGAGGCGGATGTGCTCATCGGAACCCAGATGATTGTAAAGGGCCATGATTTTCCAAGGGTGACGCTGGTGGGAGTTCTGGCGGCGGATTTGTCCCTGGGCGCGGCGGATTACAGAGCCGGGGAGCGTACCTTTCAGCTGCTTACTCAGGCTGCCGGGAGAGCGGGCAGGGGAACGCTTCCCGGACAGGTGGTAATCCAGACCTATCAGCCAGAGCATTACGCCATACAAAGGGCGGCAGCCCAGGATTATGAGGGCTTTTACGAGGAGGAAATTCTCTACAGGGAGCTGATGGGATATCCTCCTGTATGCCATATGCTGGCGGTGCAGATTTTTTCCAGAGAGGAAGAGGGAGGAAAGAAGCTGGCCGGGCAGCTGGCACAGTGGGCCAGGGGGCTTGGACAGGAGCAGGATTCTAAAGAGAAGGGGATGGGGCTTCGCATTATTGGGCCCGCTCCCGGGGCAATCGGAAGAATTAATGATATTTTTAGATTTGTTTTCTATGTGAAACATGAAAATTATGATAAACTGGTACAGATAAAGGATTTGCTGGAAGAAAAGCTGGAAACATGCCGGCCGCTGCGGGAAACGGTGCAGTTTGACTTTGATCCGGTGAATGTGCTGTAGGCGGACTGCCAAAGCTTGGAAAGGGAGGATAAGATGGCCATCAGGAATATCAGAGAAATGGGAGACGAGGTTCTCTCAAAAAGATGCAAGGAAGTGACTCAGATGACGCCCCGCATTAAGGAGCTCATTGAGGATATGCTGGAAACCATGTATGAGGCGAATGGCGTGGGGCTTGCGGCGCCCCAGGTGGGAATATTGAAACGAATCGTTGTGATCGACGTGACGGGGGAGGACCCGCATATTCTCATTAATCCCAGAATTGTGGAGAGCAGCGGAGAGCAGACTGGACAGGAGGGATGCTTAAGCGTTCCCGGAAAATATGGCATTGTGACCAGGCCAAGCTATGTGAAGGCCCTGGCGTTTGATGTGAATATGAAGGAGTTTGAGCTGGAGGGAACGGAGCTTTTGGCCAGGGCTATCTGCCATGAGCTGGATCATCTGGACGGACATCTCTATGTGGAGAAGGCCCAGGGCGGCCTTCGGGATGTAGGGGATGAAGAGGAAGAAGAGGAAGAGATATAAGG
>NZ_CEWDFQ010000262.1:0-4431 GCF_982438285.1 Acetatifactor sp.
TGGGTATTATGTGTCTGTTTACGGACCCTCTGGTGGGGCTTGCGCTTTTTGGAGGAGGACTGGTATGCGGCGGCGTAGGGATTTTATTTTTGATGCTCACAGTGGCCATGGCAGGTATTGCAACGCCGGCTATCTGCAAGGGAATTGCAGGACTGTTTAAAAAGAAATCTCCCAAAAACGCTCCGGCGGCCTGAAAGGCTGAGACATTTGAATGACGGCAGACTTAAAGACGAGAGACGGCGGGATGAGAAAGGTATGGTATGAAAATGAAAAGGTTTATGAAGGGCTGTGCCATCACAGCATTGATATTTGTGGTACTGGGATTGATCCTGGGGATCGCGGCTGGAAATGCCAGAGGAAGAATTGCTATTCAGGATGCAGTGGAGGCCATCACCGGCGGAAGGGTGCGTCTGCAGCTTGGCGGTCTGGAAGATGTGGGGGATGATCTCATGGAACAGATCGGCGGCGGAGGATATTATGATATCGAGGATGCAATTCCTTTTGCAGATGGATATGATATCCTGGAGGGCGATGTAGAGCGTTATGCCCTGACCGGAGACATCCGTAATTTAGACATAGAGATAGGGGGCTGCGTGCTCTATCTGGAGCAGTCTCCGGACGCAGAATTTTATCTGGAAGCGAAAAATATGAAAAGCCTCCAGGGATATGTGGAAGGCGACACTATTTATGTGAAGGCGCTGCGAAACGGGAATATCTGGGATGAGATAAAGAATTGCGAGATTACCTTGTATGTTCCACAGGGAGTCTATTTAGACAGCGCAGACATGAGTGTGGGAGCAGGCAGCATTCAGATCGAGGAGCTTGATGCCGGGGAGATTTTTCTGGAAGCGGGCGCCGGGGAGATTACAGCCAAACGGCTGCAGGCGGATACGCTGGAAATGAATGTAGGAGCTGGCCTGATTGAGGCATATGAGCTTGAGGTGAGACAGCTTGATGGAGAAGTCGGTGTGGGACATCTTTATCTGGAGGGCGATGTGACAGAGCGTGGGGATATTCAATGCTCCATGGGCAGCGTGGAAATGTATCTTGAGATGGGGGAAGAGGATTATAATTATGCGGTAGAATGCGGTATGGGAAGCGTTGAGATCGGCGGCAGAGACTACAGCGGACTGGCCAGAGAACAGTATGTGGACAACGGCGCTGCAAGACAGCTTGATGTGGACTGCGCTATGGGCAGCGTTGAAATTTATTTTGACTGATTTTGCCGGATCAATTCGCCCAGGTATTTCTCAAAAATAACGCCCTCTCTCACGGGGATATTTGCCCTCTCGCTGCCTTGGATGCACAGAGCCACAAAGTCAGCCGCCTTTTTTACGGAAGCGTAAAAATCTCTGTGGTGAAGAGCGTCTGCAGCCAGTATGGAGGCAAACAGATCCCCCGTGCCGGGGCGGCTGCTTCCTGCGGCGGGAGCCAGATAGGTACTGCGGCTTTTGTTTTCCCAGATATAATTCATGAAAAAGCTGGCGTGGGTAAGACCGGTGATGACGATTTTGCCCGGACATAGTTCGGAAAGCTTTTCGCACAGGGATAAAAGTTCGTAATCCGTCCAATAGCTTTCCCGGCAGGGAGTATCCGTAAGGAGGCATGCCTCCGTGATATTGGGCGTCAGGATATCTGCACGGCCCATCAGGCTTTTCATGCGCCGGCAGTGCTCCCCTGTGATGGTAGAGTAGGGCTTGCCGTGATCACCCATAACAGGGTCCAAAAGAAAAAGCCCCGGCTCAAAGGCATCCAGAAATTCCTCCACGATGGAAAACTGCTCCACGCTTCCCAAAAAACCACAGTAAAGTCCGTCAAAGGTGATTCCCATTTCCTGCCAGGGACGCAGATATTCCCGCATGTGCGGAGTGTAATCATCAAAATGACAGAGAGGGAAGCCCAGGTGGTTGGATAAAATAGAAGTAGGCACAGGGCAGACCTGTACCTCCATGGCGCTGATCACAGGTAGGGAAACTGTGGTGGAGCAGCGCCCGAAGCCTGCAATATCATTAATCATGGCAAGGCGCGGAATTTCTGCCGCGCCTTTTTGTGTGCCTTGATTTTGTGCATTCTGATCCTGCGTGTTTTTTGGATTTTGTAAAGGATTGATCATACCAGCCTCTTTTTTCCAATCATGTCGTTTAAAAGGCCGGTCTTTTTCATGGCGGGACGGAGGGCCATGTACACTGCCACCGATACGATCAGTGAAATAACCGCGTTAATAGAGGTGGAGGCCACGTTCCAGACCAGAGTAATCTCTGCCGCAGGCTTGCCCAGAATGAGCAGCTTGTAAAAGTATCCGGCCAGGGGATCGAAGATCACGTTGAACAAAAGGCCCCCTGCCGCCGCAAGGCTGCTCCACAAAAGAACCTTCTTGTGATCGGTTTCCTCGCTGATTTTACCGATCCGGTGGGCAATGAGCCCGGTGATCAGACCGATGCAAAGCTTCAGGATAAAGGTTTTCGGGGCGTACACCACATACACGGGGTCCAACAGATCGCCGATGGTCATGCCGATGGCGCCGCCGATGCCGCCGTATACGCCGCCCAGAAGCAGGGCGCCCAGCACACAGACCGCATTTCCCAGATGAATGGAGGTTGCGTCGCCTCCGGGCAGAAAGATTTTTATCTGCAAAAAGGTGAAGACTACATAGGATAAAGCGGCCATAAGACCGGTCAGTGCAATTTTTTGTGCCATATGATTTTTCATAATGATACCTCCCTTTCGTTATATCACATTATAAACAAAAGTGGTATCATAAAAAGTGCCAGAATAGAATTTTTTTATCAGTCCAGTTCAAACCAAATCAGTCCGCCGTCTTTTCCCTTTTTTGGTCGTCAATGACCGGTACGGGAGTGTCATCCCAGGCATCCAGATCGTTTATGTATTTCTTAGTTTCCCGGGCAATCACGTTTGACAGTAAAAGCACCGCCAGGAGATTTGGTATGGCCATAAGGGCATTTAGGATATCCGCCAGCGCCCACACTACGTCCAGGGTCACGATAGGCGCGATGGCGGCTACGGCCACATACAGAACACGGTAGGGAATTAATCCCTTCTTTCCTGCAAAGTATTCCACTGCGCGCTCTCCGTAGTAAGCCCAGCCAAGTACGGTGGAAAAAGCAAAGCAGATCAGACCCAGGGTCAGGATAATGGGACCAAGATAGGGAATCTGGTCAAAAGCCAGGGTGGTTAAAATACCGCCGTCTGTGATTTCATCGGCGTTGATAGAGGGGTTTTTCATAATGGTGGACACCAGTACAAGACCGGTCATCAGGCACACCACCACAGTGTCCCAAAAGGTGCCTGTGGAGGAGACCAGAGCCTGCCTGACGGGATTCCGGGTCTGTGCGGCAGCTGCCGCAATGGGTGCAGAGCCCATGCCGGACTCATTGGAAAACAATCCACGGGCGATACCGTAGCGCATGGCCATCATAATGCCGGTTCCCACCAGACCGCCTGCAGCGGCTCCCGGCTTGAAGGCAAGTCTCAGAATGGTGGAGACGGCAGGTATGATATAGTCATAATTTATGCCTAAAATAATCAGGCAGCCGGCCACATAAAAGATAGCCATAAAAGGCACCAGCTTTTCACATACGTTGGCAATGGAGCGGATGCCTCCAAAGATAACCACGCCTGTAAGCACCGCAATCACAAGGCCTACAATCCAGCCTGGTATGCCTGTGTTCGTCTTTACCACATTGGCAATGGCGTTTACCTGGGTGGCGCACCCGATGCCGAAGGAAGCGAAGCCGGCAAAGACCGCAAAAATCATACCCAGCACGGCGCCCAGCTTTTTCCATTTCAAGCCTCTTGAGAGGGCGTACATGGCGCCGCCCTGCATACGTCCGTCCGCCTTTTTCACCCGGTATTTTACCGCAATCAGTGATTCCGCATATTTTGTGGCAATCCCGAATACGCCGGAAAGCCAGCACCACAAAACGGCTCCCGGACCTCCAAGCGCGATTGCCGTGCCCACGCCTACAATATTGCCGGTTCCGATGGTGGCGGCCAACGCCGTTGTGAGGGCGCCGAAATTGGACACTTCCCCCTCGGCGTCGGGGTCCTTTGTCACGGAGAGCCGGATTCCCTTGGTGATGGATTTCCATTGGATAAACCCGGTGCGGAACGTCATAAAGATATGGGTTCCAAACAACAGGATGATGAGCCACCAGCCCCAGATTACGTTATCCAATTCCAAAATAAAGTTACCGATTGCTTCAAACATAATTTTTCCTTCTTTCAGCAGATATTCTTTTTACCATGTTAACAGTTTACTGGAATAAAGTAAAAATGGCAATCTTTTTTTGCGGCGTTTTATGTAACAGTTCAGCATAAGCTGGTATAATGAAACAGCGAAGGAGACAAAGGGAGTGGAGAATCTGATTTGCAAAGGAGGCAGTTCATGGATTATTTAAACCATAATATAGC
>NZ_CEWDFQ010000263.1:0-4399 GCF_982438285.1 Acetatifactor sp.
CGTTAAGACACAGGTTTATGAGACCTTAGTGGCACGCGATCAAGAGGGTAAACTGGTGGGTGGCCTGGCAGAAAGCTGGGAATGGGAAGACGATCAAACGATTCTTTTCCATATCCGTGAGGGCGTCAAATTCCACAGCGGTGATGAGCTGACGGCGGAAGATGTGGCATTTTCCATTGAGCGGGCCTATGGGATGGGAGCAGCTAATATTGCTCTGTCCTATGTTGATTTGGACAACTGCGAAGTGGTGGATACTTATACCTATCGTATGGCGCTGATTGCACCGTACACGCCTCAGTTGGCGTGGTTGGAGTGGCCTCTGACAGCCATCAGCTGCAAGAAGACATATGAGGAGTCTGGCGGCGACTATATGGCCTCTCCCAACGGAACCGGCCCTTACATGGTCAAGAACTGGATTTCCGGCGACCGTGTTGAACTGGAGGCATTTCCTGATTATTGGGGCGGTGAGCCTGCGATCAAGTATTTGAACATGATCATCGTCACCGAGAGCGCCAACCGAGCCATTATGCTGGAAACCGGCGAGCTGGACGTGGCCTATGAAATTTCCACTGTGGATTATGCCCGCATCAATGAGGGTGAGGATACAACCATTGTAAAGAGTCCCGCCCATAATACGAACTATATCGGCATGAGCTGTCTGTTCAGCCCCTTCGACAATGCAACTGTACGGCAGGCTGTGGCATATGCCATCGATATCCCCACCTGTTATCAGGCTGCCTATGGTGGTGTTCACGAATTGGCGACCAGCATCGTAGACCCGGAGGTGGAAGGCTACGCTCCCATGGATCTGCCCACTTATGATCCGGAAAAGGCGAAAGAACTCCTGGCTGAAGCTGGATATCCTGATGGGCTCTCCTGTAAGTTCTATACGAACAATGATGCAGAGCGTATTGCCTTTGCCGAGGCGTGCCAGGGCTATCTCGCTGCCGTCGGGATTGAGACAGAGATTGTCACCATGGAGATGGGCGCATATTCGAGTATTATTGACACCAATACACTGGAGGGCATCTTCCTCTTGGGCGCGACTTGTACCACCGTCGAGGCGGAAAAAATGCTCCGAAATTTCTATTCCGAGAGCTCTGGAGCCATGAATACTTCCGGGTATAGAAACAGTGAATTCGACGCACTGCTGGATGAGGCGGTTCGGACGTTGGATGATGAGGCTCGCTGGGCAATTTATAAGCAGTGCTTTGACATCCTGGCGGAGGATATGCCGTGGATCCCCACTTATGATAAGCAGCAGCTGACAGGCGTCAGCCGTGATCTCCAGGGCTATTCCAACGGATCCTTTGAGTGCGCGCGCTTTAAGTATTGCTACTTCTGATTTAACAGATTCATCCTCTACTTCCCCCTCGGAGAGGCAGGCTTTGGCACGATCCGGCTTTGTTCATCGGCCGGGTTGTGCCAAGAGCCTCCTTTCCAAAATATTTTATCCGTTCATATCTGTTTTTTGCGCGGTCCTCGTGCCACTTTACTCAGAAGGGAAGGAGTCCTGTGCTCAAATACATCATTAAGCGTCTGTTGTGGATGATCCCAATTATGTTGGGGGTTATCATTATTGTTTTTTCACTCATGTATATCACCCCCGGAGATACAGCCACGATCCTGCTGGGCGACAGTGCAACTCCGGAGAGTAAAGCTGCACTGGAGAAAGAGTTGGGGTTGGATCAGCCCTATATTGTCCAGTTGTTTAACTACATTAAAGGGGTTGTGCAACTGGATTTAGGTACATCTTACCGTACAAAGCAGCCAGTGCTAGATGAAATTTTGGCCCGGCTTCCCAATACGCTGATACTTGCGACCCTGGCAACCATTTTGGCCTCCCTCATCGGTGTGATAACAGGAATCGTCTCGGCGGTAAAGCAATACACACTTGCGGATAATATCGCCACAGGTATCGCACTATTTGGCGTATCAATGCCTCCGTTTTGGCTGGGCCTTTTGCTGATCTTGGTTTTTTCTGTAAATCTGGACGTTCTTCCCTCGTCTGGTGTAAAGACATGGGATTGTTGGATTCTACCGACCATTACTTTAGGCACTGCCGTGGCGGGCATCATTATGCGAATGACGCGGTCAAGCATGTTGGATGTCATCCGGCAAGATTATATCCGTACTGCTCGTGCAAAGGGACAAAAGGAACTGGTTGTTATTCTGAAGCACGAGTTCCGCAATGCGCTTATTCCGATTATTACTGTGATCGGTGTACAGTTCGGCACGCTGATGGCAGGAGCCGTGCTCTGTGAAAATATCTTTTCGATCTCCGGCATCGGGAAGTTCCTGGTAGATAGCATCAACAACAAGGATTATCCCTGCGTGATGGGTACTGTGCTCTTTGTGGCCGTGCTGTGTACAGTGATCAATCTGTTCATTGATATCTTGTACAGCTTTATCGATCCGCGGATCAAATCCATGTATAAGACCAAGAAGAAGACAGATGGTGGAGGGAAAAAGCATGGCTGATCGCAGAAAAAAGCGTGAGCGGAATAACAGCCTGTGGGCAGACGCTTGGCGTCGTCTGCGCCGGAACAAGATGGCGATGGCAGCTCTGACCGTCATGATTATTCTGATTTTCTGCGCCATCTTTGCTGATTTTGTAGCTCCATACTCTTATGAATACCAAGACCTGACCAACACTTTTGCTTATCCCTGTGCGGAGCATCTCTTTGGCACAGATAACCTTGGACGGGATATTTTCAGCCGTGTCATTTATGGCTCCCGCATCTCTCTGCAGGTGGGCCTGATTGCTGTCAGTATCGCTGTTTTGGTGGGAGGAAGCCTGGGGGCCATTGCTGCCTTCTATCCTAAGGCAGACAATATTATCATGCGCTTTATGGATATCTTCATGGCTATCCCTAGTCTATTGATGGCAATGGCCATCACAACAGCTCTAGGCAGTGGTACCAGGAATCTGATGATTGCCGTGGGTATCTCCTCCATGCCACAGTACGCCCGCATTATGCGTGCCTCTGTGCTGACGGTAAAGGATCAGGAATTCATTGAGGCCGCTGGCTCCATTGGCGCAGCCAATTGGCGCATCATCATTCTGCATATTCTGCCGAATGCATTCGCTCCGCTGCTGGTGCAGGCGACACTGGGCGTAGGCAATGCCATTCTGTCTGCTGCTACATTGAGCTTCCTCGGTTTGGGTATTCAGCCTCCCACGCCAGAATGGGGTTCCATGCTCTCTACCGGCCGCAATTACATCCGCCAGTTCTGGCCTATGACCATCTTCCCGGGCATTTTTATTATGCTGGTAGTATATGCGCTTAACATCCTGGGCGACGGTCTCCGCGATGCTCTGGATCCCAAGCTGAAGAATTAGGAGGGCGAATCGAATGGGCGAAAAGCTTCTGGAAGTAAAAGATTTGGCCATCCATTTCTTCACAGATGGAGAAGAGGCCTGTGCTGTAAACGGAATTACTTTTGATTTGGATGCTCAAGAGGTCATTGGCTTTGTGGGTGAGACCGGGGCAGGAAAGACCACGACTGCCCTTGGAATCATGGGCCTGATTCCCAATCCTCCGGGTAAAATCCTCAGCGGTGAAATTCTGTTTGAAGGAAAAGACCTGCTGAAACTCAGTGAACCTGAAATGCGTCAGATTCGTGGAAACAAAATCACGATGATTTTTCAAGATCCCATGACTTCGCTGAATCCGGTCCTTACCGTGGGAGAACAAATTTCTGAAGTAATTTTGCTCCACAATAAAATTAGCAAAAAAGAAGCAATTTATCGTACAAAGGAAATGCTGGAGCTCGTCGGCATCCCTGGTGATCGTTATGATGAATATCCGCACCAATTTTCGGGGGGCATGAAGCAGCGAGTGGTCATTGCCATTGCACTAGCCTGTAATCCAGCATTGTTGATTGCGGATGAGCCTACGACTGCTCTGGATGTTACCATTCAGGCCCAGGTGCTTGAATTGATGCGTAAGCTCAAGGACGAACTCAGGACCTCCATGATTATGATTACTCATGATCTGGGTGTAGTGGCAGAGATATGTGACAAGGTAGCAATCGTTTACGCTGGCGAAATTGTGGAAAGCGGCACCTTGAAAGAAATCTATGAAGATCGCAAACACCCTTATACCGAGGGCCTGTTTAGTTCGATCCCGGATTTGGAAGAAGAGGTGGAGTACCTTCCGGTCATTGAAGGACTTATGCCTATGCCCACGAACCTCCCCAGCGGATGCAAATTCCATCCTCGCTGCCCCTATGCCACGGAGCGTTGCGCACAGAGCAACCCTGCCACAGTGGCAATCACAGATACGCATATGGTACGTTGCCACCTTTTCCACGCATCTGAAGCAGAGAAAGGTCAGGTGGAATAAGCGATGGAGACGTTGCTTGAAGTCAAAGATCTGAAAAAATACTTTAATAC
>NZ_CEWDFQ010000264.1:0-4388 GCF_982438285.1 Acetatifactor sp.
TTGGCATTTTGGAAATACATATCTATCTTTTTATTGCAGTTTGCGGAAACTCAAGGCTTCTTACCAGTATGGCTTCCAGGTTTTCCAGCACCGCATAAGGGCCTCCATATAAAAATAATCCCCCCAACAATTACACTCATCTACGCCATAATCCGTAATCTCATTGTAGGGCGAGGCTTTTTGGTAGACGCCATGCAAAAGTACGCCATTACTCTCAGACGGGTCTGTCACCGCGCATTGCTCTATCAGCGCTTTCAGCAGAGTATCCGCATACTTTTGATATTTCAGGCCAAGTCCGCCTTTACAATATTGCTTCATTTCCAGAATCCCACATACCGCGATTGCGGCCGCCGAGCTGTCTCGAGGCTCCTCTCCGTCCATAAAGCATA
This sequence comes from Acetatifactor sp., assembly GCF_982438285.1. NCBI lineage: Bacteria > Bacillati > Bacillota > Clostridia > Lachnospirales > Lachnospiraceae > Acetatifactor > Acetatifactor sp. The sequence continues at coordinate 390 of NZ_CEWDFQ010000264.1, forward strand.
AATCCCAGTAGGGCAGTCCGTCCTCCGGAATATGTTCCATAAAAAATTCCATGACCTGATGGAATTTTTCCCGATATTCCTCCTTCTTTGTATTTCGATATGCAAATGCCAGTCCGCATACAGCCCACGCCTGCCCGCGAGCCCAAAAAGAAGAATCGCTGTAGCCCTGATGCGTTACCCCGTATAAAGGAGCGCCGCTTTCTGGGTCAAAAAAGTAGGTATGATGTACGGAATAATCATCACGGATCAAGTATTTTACCGCTGTTTTGGTATGCTGATCAGCTGCCCTTGCATATTTCACATCCCCTGTGATATGGCTTGCCCAATATAAAAGTGGCAGATTCAGTAAACAGTCGATAATCATGCGGTATTCCTCTTTCGCATCCAGCTTGCCCCACGCCTGGAAAAAGCTTCCTTTTATCCGAAAACGCTTCAGCAAGTTTTCCGCCGCCAGAAGCGCCGCCCTTTTCCCTTCCTGGCTTCCCGTCAGCTTATATGCCGCCACGCAGCTTAAGCTGTACAGCATACCCATGTCATGGTGGTCTACGTCAATACGGTTTTCAATGCGATGCAAAAAGTCCGTTGTCTGCACAAGAGCGGCCTTGCGGAAGGCGTCCTCTTTTGTAAATTCATACGCCAGCCAATATTGGCCGGTCACAAAGCCGGTGGCCCACTGCCTGTTTTCCATAGTGCCATAGAAACCTTTTGTGCTTGCCTCCATCTTAAATTTATCTGTAAATTTCTGCAAATACCGGCGCTGTACCTTAACGGCATCTCCCAGCGCCTTTTCAATCACAGTTCTTTCCATTATTATTTTCCCTTTTTGTTTTTTCTCACCTGTCCCGGCGCTGCACCGGTCTGCTTTTTATAGAATCTGTGAAAATAATGTCTGTCCGATAATCCAATCTGCTCAGTTATCTCGTCAATGGTCAGGCTTGAATTCTGAAGCAGGAAAGTTGCCTGCTCCGTACGGCATTTCGCCAGATAATCCGAAAAGCTCATTCCCACCTCCTGCTGAAACAGCGTAGAAAAATAACTGACATTCATGTGCAGTTTATCCGCTGCTTTTTCGCAGGTAATGTGGCTTTCTATATTGTCGCGGATATATGCCAGGATTGCATGAATTTCCGGTCTCATAGACTGCCTGCCGCTCTCCCCTACCACTGCTTTTAGTTTTGAAACACCTCGCTGCAAAAGCATTGTATATCCCCAAAAGGTATCCGCCTTTTTCTCTAGCCTACCTTCCGAATTCCCATTGTTGCGTATGATATTTTCAGTGAGTTCCAAAAATCTGTCGCAGTACCCCGCGACAGCCTTATAGGGCCTTCTTTCCCTCCGAAATAACTCCATTTGACAGTTCGCCAGTTCCTCCATCCTCACTACATCCTGCTTTGCCATTGCACAGATTAACGCGTCATCCTGCAGAAACAGATATTCCCCAGAGGGTGGCCTAAAATCCTGAAAAACCACAGGAGAATCCTCTTCATAAAAGTATCTTCTTCGCATTTTTCTGAAAAGCTGAAGCTGTTTGGAAAAATTTTCCAGACTCTGCCCAGGCGTAGAAATGACAATTGTGAAGGATACCTTCAAAATCTGCGTCAGTTGTCTCAATGCTCCCTGAAAAATACGTTTCAGATACTGCTTGTCCTCTACGGTACGCTCAAATAAAATTACCACTGCATCCTTACATACCAATGACCTTAAAAATCCTTGCCGTGCCAAAACCTCATCCATAATATTTTGTATGGCATATATCAGAAATGCCCATGATCCTATCCCTGCCGTATCCTTCACAAGCTCCCAGTCATTTACAAACAGCACGGCCATCTGCACGTCCAACATATCCTTTCCCCCAAGCTTTCGCAAGCAGTCCTGGATATCCTCTTTTCTTACGTACTTCTGTTCCGTCAAATCCTCCAGCAGCTTTTCAAACAGCAACGGATTTTTCTTTTCCCTGTTTTGAAGCAGTTCATAAATTTTCTTCAGGGCCTCTTCCATTTCCTCTCTGGTAATCATGTATTTCACCAGATAGCTGGCAACCCCCAATGCAATGGCCTCTCTGGCATATTGAAATTCCTCGTGACAGCTTAAAATGATGCTCTTCATCTCAGCATTTATGCGCAGCATCCGCCGGATAAGTTCAAGCCCCGAGATACCCGGCATCCCAATATCTGTGATCAAAACATCCACCTGCCGTTTCTCTGCAATGCGCAAGGCTTCCTCTCCTGTGCTCACAGTATCGATTACCTGCATCTGAAATTTTCCCCACTGCACAAGATTGCGAAGAAAAATCTGTATTTCCACTTCGTCATCCACAATCAAGACATGATACATTATTTGCCCTTTCCGCTCCCGGCAGTTCTAAAATAACTGTAGTCCCATTTTCCTTCTTGTACCTAATCTGATAAGAAGAACCGTAATAAAGCTTGATCCGTTCGTTTACATTGCGGACGCCATAATGATTCTCTTCTGTGTTCTGTAAAAGAGAAAGCGGATCTTCCTCATACCCGGCTCCATTATCATGCAAAAATAAAAATATGCTCCCATCTATAATTTCCGCCGTCATTTCGATCACTCCGGATTTTTGAAATTTAAACCCGTGTATAATGGAATTTTCCACAAAAGGCTGCAACAATAGCTTCGGAACCTTGTAGTCAGAAAGTGTTTCAGGTATGTGTACCTCAAACCTTATTTGGGCATTGCTGCGCAGATTTTGGAGCTGGATATAATTTTGCAAGTTTTCTACCTCCTGCCTTAAAGTAATCACCTCGTCGGGACGCACAATGACGTTTCGCATAAAGGAAGAAAGTGCCAGAATCATCTTTTCTGCGTTTTCAATATTATGATTGGAAATAGCGCAGCGAATTGACATCAGGGAATTAAACAGAAAATGAGGCTTCATCTGCGCCTGTAGCAGCGCAAATTCCTGGAGACGCTTTTTCTTCTCTTGCTGCTTCACCTGAGAAACCAGCTGCACAATTCTATGCTGTAGCTGGCAGTAGGCATGATAAAGAGATTCCACTTCGCTGCTTGCCCCCTTCGGTATGGTTTCGGCTACTTCGGGAACCTCCTGCAGCATCCCATTCTCCATCTGGTAGCTTAATTTTTCTATGGGACGCATATTGATTCTTACAATATAAATTGCAATAATGAGAAAAATTCCCGCAAATACAACCGTAGTAAGCAACATCTGCCACAGGATGTCCCAAAGCTGTGATAAGAAAGATTCATAAGGCTCCAGCACAACGACAGAAAAGGGCATATTATTCATTGTCTGGTATACTGCAAGCGCCCTACCGTCGGGAGTCCCCAAATTTTCATATATCTGCCTTTTGCTGATGTTGTCTGGAAAATAGGCAACTGTCTGAATGTCCTCTTGTATCAATTCTTCCATTCGTCCCGAAAGAATTTTTCTCTCCTTATCAATCAGGTAAATATCATTATCGGAATAGTTTTCCCCCAGCATGATATGGCGCAGCGTAGTCTCCGGAACAGCCATATAAAACATAATCTCCGTATCCGGATAATTCATGTTTTTTGCCAGGACAATCATATTTTCATTTGTGCTATAGCTGTCCCAGGAGGGCATTGCACCAACCACGGTAACAGTATCCACCGTGTAGTCTACCTTTTCCTGCGCCAGCAAGGCCACTTGTGCAAGCCTTGAGGAATCATACCTTGTGTTCGCAATCACAACGCCATCTTTACGCGCCATAGCATAGTATACCCGCATATCCATCCGATAAATACGATTCAGCTTGGCCACTTCCTCAGTGGCTAGGGTAAAGGAAAGGGACAGGGCTTCGATTTCATCCAATCTGGCTCCTGCAAATTGGCGGCTGATCTCATTGACCGTAGCGTCCTGATAAGTGAAAACAAACTGCAGGAAAACGGATTCCATGGTATTTTCCAGATTCGCGCTGACTAAATTCGCAGTATCCTCCAGGTTATCTATCTCCTGCCGCTTTACCACGTCTGTTACCACATAAATAAATACAC
>NZ_CEWDFQ010000265.1:0-4383 GCF_982438285.1 Acetatifactor sp.
AGAAAATCGGCAAGACCACCTACAAGGTGCGCGTCCATTTCAGCCAGACCAGCACCGAAACCATGAGCGACAAAATCAAGCGTATGCTCAAAAACGAGATACAGCAGATGTAATTGCAAGTGCCCCGCAACGGATACAAGCCGCTGCGGGGCATTTTGCCGGTTCGGGCCATGTTGACCCTAAGCTGAAAATTGTGGCTTTTTCGTGAATTTGATTAAAAAGTCCTTGACAACTCGTTTCGGGAGTAACCAATCTGTCCATTGGCAATATACGGTCAGAACACGATTATGTTCGGAATTTCTTGGTCTGGCTCAACCAACCAGAGGACTTGGATGTCTGCTCGGCGGCAACGGAGCAAATAGACAGTTACTTCAAAGAGCTGCAGCAAAAATCACTGCTGGCCGCATCCTATAATGATCAGGTCATGGCGATCCTTCACTTCTTTAACTTCCTGCTGGTCAGAAAGTATATCGAAAGGATACCATTCAGCGAAGATCTCTATCTAAAAAAAGAGATCCCTGTCCACCATAACCGGAGTGTGGAACAGGAAGTGGCCAGGGAGATCCTCGCCAAGCTCTACCGATTCCCGGAGGAAATCCGACTGATGTATTTACATCTATGGGCTGTCGGGCTGCGGATCAGCGAGATATGCTCCTTGAAGGGGAATGCCTACTATGTACAGGGGCGGGATGCCTGGATTCAAGTCTATCAAAATAAAATGAGAAATTACAAGCGGATTCCCATTCCGACTGCCCTATATAAGCTGATGCAGGTATACCTGAAAAAGCATCAGATCAAGCCAGATGATTATGTATTTCAAAATCAGAAAGGCGGCGCATACCGGAGCAGCACATTCCGATGGAAAATGAAAGAATGCTGCCGGGAAAACAATATCCAGTATGGGGAGTACATCTTCCAATGCCATGATTACCGGCATACCGTAGCCACCAATTTTTACGACACAGGAGTTTCTATACAGAGTGTGCGGGATTATCTCGGACACAGCTATGAAGAAATGACGCAGCAATATCTTGACTATATGCCAAAGAAAATAGATAAGGCTAATGAAGAATATTTCAGCCAGCATAAAAGTCTGGCCGCTGGCCTGCTGAAGAAGGGAGGTGACAAAAAATGAGCAACAGGATCTATCTGAAGGAATTGCCTGCATATCAAAATCCTGCGGAACCATATCCACAGTGGGTTACCAAAAATCCATACTATGATCTGGAGCAGATCCCTTCTGCTATAATGCGGGAGGAATTAACCGCCTTCATCCATTATCGGAGTACACAGGTCGGGATCTCCAGGGTATATAGTGACCGTCAGGAATTCAATAAAGTGTGCCGGTTCCTGCAAACCTATGGCAAACGGACAAAAAGCCTGCGGGATAAAAAGCCTGAAATATGGATACGACAGTTCAAGGGCTGGATGCTTCAGGAGGGAATTCCATTGATGGAGCATGGTGTTCAGGCATATGGCTCAGAGTATACCTTCAAAGCACGGGCTATATCCTATCTGGAAAAAGTGCTGGAATTTCTGGAACCGGAGGACAACCGCCCGGAACAGGAAAAAGATGTGTGGAAACTGGAGAAACTGGACATTCCGATACGCTTTAATCCGATCAAATCATGCAAAACCCTCATATTCACGAAGATACTCCAACCAGAGATTCGGGAGGAAGTGAAAAAGGGGATTTACCTCAACCTACAAACAGAGGCTATCGCCTGTGTACAAAAGGAGCTGACTGCTGTCCGGCGCTTCTCCGCATATCTGGATGATAACCACCCGGAAGTAAAATCCTGCAGCGAGATTGATCGGGAACTGCTGGAAGATTATCTGGTCTATCTGAAAACTGAAGCTACAGAAACGAAGCATTTCCATGCAGACCTGAATCGTCTACGTGCCCTCCTGGACAGCATTGGAAAGGTGTGCGGATATCCTAACCTGGAATCCTTATTCCTCACAAGAGATATCCCGCCAACGCCAAAAGCTGAGTTTAAAGCCTATTCTGACGCAGAACTCAAGAGGCTCAATGCGGCCCTGGTAAAACTGGATGAGCAGGCAGCAAGACTAATGATTATCCACCAGATGCTTGGAACCAGGATCTCAGATACCATGACACTGGAACCTGACTGTTTATATGAAAAAGATGGAGTCACAATCATTCGCATCCGGCAGATGAAGACAGAATTTTATGAAAAACCCATCAGTGAGGAACTGGCCGCTCTGATTCAGAGAGCTATTTCTTACACCAGAGAAAGATACGGGGATACGACGTATATCTTCGTAAATGACAGCGATCCTACTAAGGCATTACAATACCATACTCTTCAAGCCAGAGTTGTTAGTATGCTCCGAGAGGAAAATATCCTGGATGACCATGGAGAACCATTCGGATTCGGTACGCATATGTACCGGCATACCTATGGCATGAAGCTGACAGAGATGCACTTGGATGATTGGACAATCGCCAAGCTCCTGGGGCATTCCAGTGTACGAAATGTTCAATACTATCGGAAAATGAGTAATCAGATACTCGCCGATGAAACCCGGCAGATCAGACACCGCCAATCACAAATCATATTAGAAAATTTAGATGGATGGGAGGAAGAATATGCAAAAATACGAGAAGATGATCGCCTTGAACCGGCAGATCAGTGACAAGAAAATCAAGTTGGCCAAAGAAACCATTTGGAGAATGCTGGACGAAGGAGAAAAGATCACGATTCCAAAACTGATGGCAAAGACAGGATTATCCAGAGGATTCTTTTATAAAAATCCGGCAGTGCGCCAGGAACTGGATCGGGCGCAAGAGCAGCAAGCCGGAATGCCTGATCCCAGGCGGGGAATCCTTGATATGGCTATGGACAATGAGATGAACAATATGCATGAACAGATGATAGCGCTCCAGAGAGAAAATGAGGAATTGCAGAAGGAAATCGCGAGACTCCAGAAAAAAGTTGATCAAAAGCAGCGCAATGCATTTGGAAGACTATAAACCAAAACATACATAATCCGACAGACCAAAACAGGCTACCGGATCAACAAAAACACATAAATGAGAACGGGCATGGTTGAAAGACCGTGCCTTTTCTCTCGAAAATATCAGAAGAAGAGGACACAAAACACAGTTTTGTATACCGTTAAGCCCAGCGTTTACAAGGGATTGCGGGGGCGGGCTAAATTTTATGGACGAACCCATCAATGGCCTGGATGCGGACGGCATGCGGATCATGCGGGAGGTGCTGGTGGATATCACAAAGAACTACCGATGCACCGTTGTGATTTCCTCCCATATCCTGGGCGAGCTGGAGAAGATCGCAACACATTACGGCATTGTCCGGGGCGGAAAGATGATCGGGGAGATGACCGCTGAAGAGCTGGACGCGGACTGCCGTACCTATACGGCCCTGCAGACCCGGGACAAAAATAAGACAAAGGCTCTGCTTGGCTGTAAATATTCCCGTGTGGAAGAGGATGAAAGCGGGTATATCCGCGTGTATGATGCTGCTCGTCCGGAAGAGATTGTCACCTATCTGTATGAAAACGGAATCCTGGTCAGTGAAATTCAGACAGATAAGATTGGCCTGGAAGAATATTATATGGATTTGATGAAAGAAAAGGAGGGCAAATCCTCTGCTCCTGCAAGGCAGTGGCATTTTCCTTCGGAAAACAAGGAGGATTGATAATATGGAAATGGCAGAGAAAATCCAATTTGATCATAACAGCTTTGGGAAAAGGCTGAAAAGTATGTTATCGGTGGACTTCCGCAGAATGTTCACAACACCGTTTCTTTACATCATGGTGGGTATCTGTCTGGTCATGCCGGTTCTGATTTTGGTCATGACCACTATGATGGACGGCTCTGTTACGGTAGACCCGCAGACGGGCGTGGAAACAGTGGTGGAAGGCTTTGAGAATACCTGGCAGGTCATCGCCGCGGTAAGTACCGAAAGCACCGGGATGTCCATGGATTTAACGGGTATGTGCAACATTAATCTGATTTACTTTTTAATCGCTGTGCTTGTGTGTGTCTTTGTGGGGGATGATTTCCGGAGTGGTTATGTAAAAAATCTGTTTACCGTCCGGGCCAAAAAGGGAGACTATGTGATCTCCAAATCTCTGGTGTGCTTTGCAGGCGGCGTGCTGATGCTCCTGGCTTTCTTTGTGGGAACGATGCTGGGCGGAGCGATCTCCGGACTATCTTTTGATACAGGCGCGGCAGGGGCTGGCGGAATTGTCATGTGTATGCTGTCAAAGCTGCTTTTGGCGGCTGCATTTGTCCCGATTTATCTGCTTTGGAGCGTGGCAGGCAAGCAAAAGCTGTGGCTTTCTCTGATTGGTTCCTTCTGTGTCAGTATGCTGTTCTTTATGATGATTCCC
>NZ_CEWDFQ010000266.1:0-4365 GCF_982438285.1 Acetatifactor sp.
GTATCGGACGGAATCATGGTGGCAAGAGGCGATATGGGAGTGGAGGTGCCTATGGAAGAGGTTCCCATTCTCCAGAAAAAAATGATCAAGATGGCAGTGGCACGGGGCAAGCATGTAATCACAGCCACGCAGATGCTGGAGTCCATGATCAAGAATCCCCGCCCCACAAGAGCGGAGGCTACGGATATTGCAAATGCTATCTATGACGGGACCACTGCTATCATGCTGTCAGGAGAAAGCGCGGCGGGACTTTACCCGGTGGAAGCCGTAAAGACTATGGGTAAAATTGCAGAGCGTGCGGAGCAGGATATTGACTATCGCTCCAGAATGCAGAAGAGACAGGGGGAGCGTACGGAAACGCCTGACATTACCACGGCAATCTCTTACGCAACCTGCAGTGTGGCCATGGATTTGAAGGCGGATGCCATCATAACCGTCACAATGTCCGGCTTTACGGCAAACATGATTGCCCGTTACAAGCCTGCCTGCCCTATCATCGGGTGTACGCTGGATGAAAAGGTATGCAGACAGCTGAATCTCTTGTGGGGAGTGAGCCCTGTGCTGATCAAAAAGGAGCAGACTACGGATGCGTTGTTTGAGGAGGCTGTATTTAAGAGCAAGCAGGCAGGTCTGATCAAGACTGGCGACACGGTTGTCATAACTGCGGGAGTGCCCCTGGGTATTGCAGGAAAGACAGATATGATCCATGTGGTAGAGGTCGTGTAGCAGATGGGTAAGATCATATGTCTTATGGGGAAAAGCTCTACGGGAAAGGATACTATTTTTAAGGAGCTTTTGGCAGAGGATGCCCTTGGGTTAAAAACGATTGTCCCCTACACTACAAGGCCCATCCGGGCAGGAGAGAAGAACGGCAGAGAATATTTCTTTGCCAGTGAAGAAGACTATCAGCGGCTGAAGCAGGAAAACAAAATCATTGAGGAGAGGGCGTATCAGACCTATTACGGACTGTGGAGATACTTCACGGTGGATGACGGGCAGATACAGCTTGCCAAGGAGAATTATATTATGATAGGCACACTGGAGGCGTACCGGAATATCAAGGAATATTTCGGTGCGGAAAGGGTACTGCCCATCATGATAGAATTAAACGATGGTGTGCGCCTCCAGAGGGCTCTGGACAGGGAAAAACAGCAGGAGTCTCCGGGATATGAGGAGATGTGCCGGAGGTTCCTGGCAGACAGCATAGATTTTTCTGAGGAAAAGAAAAAGGAGGCGGGCATAACCAGATGCTTTTACAATGATGATCTGCCAAGCTGCCTGAAGGAGATCAAGGCGTATATCGCAGAGGCAAAGGATTAAAAAGGTCTGTTAAAACATGTCCTCTGCACAGGGAAGCGCACGAAGGAGGTAGCGCGTGGATATCAAGGTAAATCAGGTAACGGCAAGCCAGCCGGTGGAGCAGGCTGTCTCAAAGCCGCCGGAGGATGGAAGCTTTAAGTTTACCCTGGCCAGCCATGTGGAGGAGGCAGAGCTGCAGGCCAGACTCCAGACCCTTATGGAACAGATTACCATGGAAGGGGAAAAGCTTTCCAAGCGTCGGGACGTAAAGGATATGAAGCATTACAGAGGGCTGGTAAAGGAATTTTTAAATGAGGTTGTTACCCGTTCCCATGTCTTTTCCAGAGAAAATTTCCTGGACAGAAGGGGACGGCACAGAGTTTATGGAATTATCCGGCTTGTGGATGAGAATCTGGATCAGCTGGCCAAGGAACTTATGAAGGACGAGCAGGATCATCTGGCGATTCTAAACAAGATCGGAGAGATCAGAGGACTTTTACTGGATATCTTTACATAGGAAAAGGGGGTGGAAGCATGGCTGCATTTCGGGATATTATAGGCCAGGAGCAGATAAAAGAGCATCTGCAGGCCGCTATTTCAGGGGATAAGGTTTCCCACGCATATATCATAAGCGGTGAAAAATCTTCGGGCAAGGAGTTTATTGCAAGGATATTTGCCATGACGCTGCAGTGTGAAAAGGGAGGAATTGAGCCTTGCCAGCAGTGCCATTCCTGCAGACAGGCATTGTCGGATAACCACCCGGATATCATCCATGTGGTTCACGAAAAGCCTGCAACCATAAGCGTTGAGGATATCCGCAGCCAGATTAACAGTGATGTGGGCATCAAGCCCTACAGCGGCCCCAAAAAAATTTATATTGTGAGCGAAGCGGAAAAAATGACCGTGCAGGCTCAGAATGCGCTTTTGAAAACGCTGGAGGAGCCGCCGGAGTATGCAGTGATTCTATTGCTTGCAGGCAATGTGAACGGGCTTTTACCCACCATTGTAAGCCGCTGCGTGGTGCTTACAATGAAGCCGGTTTCGGATGAGCTGATCAAGAAATACTTGATGGAGCAGCTTAAGGTGCCGGATTATAAAGCGGAGGTGTGCGCAGCTTTTGCCAGGGGAAACGTGGGAAAGGCAAAGGCCCTGGCAGCCAGCGAGGATTTTGAAAAGGTAAAGTCAGAGGCTGTCTCGCTGCTAAAATACGCAAGAGATATGGAGCTATGGGAGATTATAGCGGCCATCAAAAAGATTACAGAGTATAAGATGGAGGTCAATGATTATCTGGATATCATGGCAGTGTGGTATCGTGATGTGCTGTTGTTTAAAGCCACCAACGATGTGAATCACCTGGTGTTTAAGGAGGAGATCCAGGCGCTGCGCACAGCGGCGGGAAGAAGCAGCTATGAGGGAATCGAGAGTGTTTTGGAGGCCCTGGAAAAGGCAAAAAACCGTTTGAATGCCAATGTAAATTTTGAATTGACCATGGAGCTTCTGATGATGGAAATTAAGGAGAACGGCTAAATGAAAATATTGATCGTAAGACACGCAGACCCGGACTATTCGATTGACTCATTGACGGAAAAAGGCTGGAGAGAGGCGGAATATCTTTCTGAAAGGCTTTCACGGCTTCCCGTGAAGGCTTTTTACGTATCACCCTTAGGCAGAGCTAAGGATACGGCGTCCTGCACTTTGAAAAAAGTAAATGCCAGGGCGGAGGAATGTGAATGGCTCAGAGAATTTCAGCCGGATATCAGCAGGCCGGATGTGACGTCTCACAGAACCATTGCCTGGGACTGGCTGCCTCAGGATTGGATGCAGGAGGAAACGTATTTTAAATATGATACCTGGCAGGATACAAAAATCTTTAAGGAAAGTCAGGTGGGAGAGGAATATGAATGGGTGACAGGGTGTCTGGACGAGCTGCTTAAGCGCCACGGCTATTATAGGGAAGGGCACTTTTACCGGGCAGAGAGGCCGAATAATGATACCATTGTTTTGTTCTGTCATTTTGGCGTTGCCTGTGTACTGCTCAGCCACCTGCTGAATATTTCTCCCATGGTGCTGTGGCATGGCTTGTGCGCGGCGCCCTCCTCGGTGACCACGCTGGCTACTGAGGAACGAAGAAAGGGGATTGCCAGCTTTCGAATGTTGTCCTTTGGGGACACTTCGCATCTGTACGCCAACGGAGAGCCGCCTTCCTTTGCGGCAAGGTTCTGTGAATGCTTTGGCAATGAGGGGGAACGATGCGATTAGAGCATAGTATATAGGGGAGGAGTGTGTTTTTAGGGGAATTGAACAAAAGAAACCTGTTTTAGGAATAAGGTCGTATGAAGAAGTTTGTGATATGTGATGACGAAACCTTTTATCTGGAAAAAGTAAAGACCCTTGTCCAGGAGAACCTTGAGAAGGCAGGAGTAACCGATGTGGAGCTGTATGCTTTCTCCTCCGGCACAAAGCTGCTTGAGCAGGAGAAACTGCTGGCGAAATGTCAGGCTGTGTTTCTCGACATTAATATGCAGGACTGCAGCGGATTGGATATTGCCTTTCAGATCAAGCAGAAGAACCCGGATATTCTTTTGATCTTTGTGACCGCATACATGGATTATGTGCTGGCTGGGTATCAGGCTGAAGCGTTTCGCTTCCTGCTAAAGGACGATTTGGAAGCCATGATGCGGGAGTGCATTTGGGCCCTGCTGGAGAAAATAGACAAGGTAAACGCAAGTATTTTTCTGGAATTTTCAGATGGAGCCAGAAATATACGGGTAAAGCATATTCTTTATGTAGAAAGCTTTGGGCATAAACTGTATTTCCATATGCAGGATGAGGCAAAGAAGCAGCATGAAATGTACGGAAACTTAAGCGATCTGGAAAAACGTCTGAGGGAATATGGTTTTTGCAGAGTACATAAAAGCTATCTGGTAAATATGCAGTTTGTGGAAAGCATGAAACGGTATCAGATCACTCTGACAAACGGACAATCCCTGCCCATCCCTAAGGATAAATTTAGGGCGGAATTGTCACGTATGGCCAACTGTATGTCGGTGGCTGCAGCCCGCGCAT
>NZ_CEWDFQ010000267.1:0-4349 GCF_982438285.1 Acetatifactor sp.
CCATATAGGCCTCTATCTGGGCCCGGGTTCCCGGGGCTGACAAAAAATCGCAGTACAGGCATTTTCTCACACAAAAAGGAATATGAAAATATAATGCAAGTTTTTTATTTTCTGTCATCCAGCTTTAACACGCTCATAAACGCCTTCTGTGGGATTTCCACGTTGCCAATCTGGCGCATGCGCTTTTTGCCTTCCTTCTGCTTCTCTAAAAGCTTCTTTTTCCGGGTGATGTCGCCGCCGTAGCATTTTGCCAAAACGTCCTTTCTCATGGCCTTTACCGTCTCTCTGGCTATGATCTTCCCGCCTACTGCAGCCTGAATGGGGATCTCAAAGAGATGCCTTGGAATTTCATCCTTCAGCTTCTCGCACATTTTCCGTCCTCTCTCATAGGCAGAATCCGCATGCACAATAAAGGACAGCGCATCCACCTCCTCACGGTTGATCAAAATATCCAGCTTCACCAGATTGGACTGCTCGTACCCCTTGATATCATAGTCGAAAGAAGCATATCCTCTGGAACGGGATTTTAACGCGTCAAAGAAATCATAGATAATTTCATTTAAGGGCAGCTCGTATTTTAGCAGCGCTCTGGTGCCCTCCACATACTCCATGCCAAGATATTTTCCTCTTCTCTCCTGACACAGCTCCATAATGGAGCCGATAAACTCCGAGGTCACCATAATCTCCGCACTGACAATAGGCTCCTCCATATAAGCAATCTCCGACGGATCAGGCAGGTTGGAGGGATTGGTCAGCTCTATCACCTCTCCGTTTGACTTGTGCACCTTGTAGATAACGCCCGGGGCAGTGGTCACCAGATCCAGATTGTATTCCCGTTCCAGACGCTCCTGTATGATTTCCAAGTGTAAAAGTCCTAAAAAACCGCACCGGAAGCCAAAGCCCAGGGCTATGGAGGTCTCCGGCTCAAAGTTTAAGGAAGCGTCATTCAGCTTAAGCTTCTCCAGCGCATCCCGCAGATCAGGATATTTTGCCCCATCCGCCGGATACATGCCGCAGTACACCATGGACTGCACCTTCTTATAGCCCGGAAGAGGCTCAGCACAGGGGCGGTTGTCATCGGTGACCGTATCTCCCACTGCGGTGTCCTTCACATTTTTGATGGAGGCCGTGATGTAGCCCACCATGCCGGCGCTCAGCTCGTCACAGGGAATAAACTGTCCCGCGCCAAAGTATCCCACCTCCACTACCTCCTGTTTTGCGCCCGTGGCCATCATCCGTATCACAGTGCCTTTTTTGACAGTGCCCTCCATAATACGGCAAAAGATAATCACGCCCTTGTAGGAATCGTAAAGGGAATCAAAAATCAGGGCCTTAAGAGGATTGTCTGGACTTCCCGACGGGGCCGGTATCTTTTTTACGATCTGCTCCAAAACCTCGTCAATGCCCACGCCGTTTTTGGCGGAGATCAACGGAGCGTCCTGGGCCTCAATGCCGATTACATCCTCTATCTCCTCAATCACCCGCTCCGGCTGTGCGCTGGGCAGATCGATCTTATTGATCACAGGAAATACATCCAGATCGTGATCCAGGGCCAGATACACATTCGCCAGAGTCTGGGCCTCAATGCCCTGGGCGGCGTCCACCACTAAAATGGCTCCGTCGCAGGCCGCCAGTGAACGGCTCACTTCATAATTAAAGTCAACATGCCCAGGGGTGTCGATGAGATTGAAAATATATTCCTCCCCATCCTTAGCCTTATAAACCGTTCTCACTGCCTGAGCCTTTATGGTAATGCCCCTCTCTCTTTCCAGTTCCATATTATCCAGGACCTGATCCTGCATCTCCCTGCTGGTAAGCAGTCCCGTCCTTTCGATAATTCTGTCCGCCAGGGTGGATTTCCCGTGGTCTATATGCGCCACAATGCAAAAATTCCGTATTTTGCTTTGATCTACTGCTGCCATTTGTATTCCTCTCTAACCGTTACAATTTGAGTTAGATTTTAACAGAATTTACAGGCATTGTCCAGTCTATTCAGGCGTAAGCAGACTGTCCGTCTGCTGCCTTGTCTGCCCGCTCAGCACCAGATCCAAAATGTGCGCCAGGGGATCACAGGCATTCATGGCCTCCTCCACCGTATTGTTCTGCGCCCCCAGCTCCACCAAAAGATAACGGGGCTTTAAGTGCATATTGTAGCGATAGCCCTTTAAATATATTTTTCTGGTAAGTCCCGGATAGTATTGAACCGCCGCCATCTGCATCTGAAAGGAAAAGGCAAGGTTTTCCTCCTGATTTTCGTTATACAGATAAGAAATATTCCCCGTTTTCTTTGTTCTGCTAAGGCCGTTAAAAAACATGAAACGGGCGGTGGGTCTGCCGTCTAAGTCCATGACCAGTCTGGTCTCCTCCGCCATCTGGTCTCTATGTAAATCAATCACCACCTCAATAGAGGGATTTTCCGCAAGCACCTGCTCAATGGCCGGAAGCGCATTGGAATAGGCGTCATCTCTGGTCTCCACATCATACTGCCCCTTATGGTGGAGTACCTGATACCCATACTGCTGTGTAAGAATATCTGCCAGGCGGTCCCCCACCCCCACAATAGAGGTGCTCTCATCCCCAGGAACCGAATCTGCAAAGGTTTCCTGGGAATGGGTATGGAAGATCAGTATCTGCGGCCCCCCGCCTTCCTTTTCTATGCTCATGTCCTTTTCCAGAAGCTTTTTTGCGTCAAGCTGGTCGCTGCCCGCCATGGTATTGCTGTCAATGGTATAAAAATTCTGCACAAGACTCTCATAGTCCTGAAGCATCTGGGAATCCACAGGGTTCTGGAGGGCATGGGGAATAAACTGCTGCCCCGTTTCCTGTCCTGCAAGGGCCTGAGAGGCCTCCATGGCCGCTTCATTTTCCGCCCGAAGCAGTTCATCCAGCGACATTTCCCCGTCCTGTGTCTCTCCCTCTTCTTCCTGCAGGCTTTCTTCTCCTGCCTGTCCTTTCCCCTCATCTGCCTCCAATTCTCCACCATCCGCAATATCCCCACTTCCCTCCTGGGACTCCGCCAGCAGAATTTCTTCCAGCGACAGGGACTCCTGTGTGCCGGGAATACTCTGGGTATCCCCGGAAAAACCGTATTCCTGAGCATAAAGGCAAAAGGGCATAAGAGAATTTACCTGTTTTTGAAAAATTCCCGAAGTATCACCGGCGTTTTCCTGCACAAAGGCAAACGCCGGTACAAACTGCCGGTACAATGCGTTTCCGATTTCTCTTCCCGCCATATGTAAAAGCTCCTCTCCCAGAGAAGCCTTCGTCTCCACATCCTGTCCTTCTTCGATATCTTTTCCAAAATCTCGTACCAGGGACAAAAGAAACAGGCACACGAAAGCCAGCCCCGCCAACCACACAGCGGGACTGGCTGCGTTCTTTCTTCCTTTTACGGCTCAGCACTCCCTTTCCTTAGAGCTGTTTTATATATATGCCGGATGAAAACATCCTATTCCTTCTCCAGTGCAATATTGATTCCCTCAGAAATGGTAAAGCTCACCCGCTTAATCACCGCATCGATATCCTTTCCCGTCATATACATATTATTCAGCTCCGCAAAAGCCAGGCGATGCTGCCCCATATATTTCAGTCCGTCAAATTCACTGTCATCCCCCATAAGCTTCTCCAAAGCATCTCCCACTATGGTAGCCGCATCCACCACCGTGGGTACTCCTATGGCGATTACAGGGACTCCAAGGCTCTCCTGAGTCAGGGCATTTCTGTGGTTGCCAACCCCTGAGCCGGGCTGTATCCCCGTGTTCGTAATCTGTATGGTTCTGTTAAGACGCCTTGTGCTGCGCGCTGCAAGAGCGTCTATTACAATCAGCACATCCGGCTTCGTCTCATGAATTACTCCTTTTATGATTTCAGCAGTTTCCATTCCCGTTTTGGCCATAACTCCAGGCTCAATGCTGCTGATGGTATTGATCCTGCTGCAGTTATATGCCGCTTTTCCGTAGGTTTTTATAATATGCCTGGTCACAAAAAGATTGTCTACCACCTGGGGTCCTAAAGCGTCCGCCGTAACCTCCCTGTTGCCTAATCCCACCACCAGCACGGATTGCTCTTTCTCCGAATCAGGTATCATTTCCTCAAGCTCCTTAGCCAGGCATTCTGAAATTTCCCGGTGGTAATCCTCATCCGGCTCCACAAGGGCGGGCGCCTCCATGGTCACATAGGTGCCGATGGGTTTCCCCATAGCCTTGGCCCCATTTTTCGTTTCTATCATAACCTTTGTGACCTGTATATCCTCCTCCTCCAAATAGTACTCCTCCACACGAACCCCCCGCAGCTCGCTGTCTGCCTCACTGATGCTCTCCCTGGCCTCCAGCGCCAGGTCTGTCCTTACC
>NZ_CEWDFQ010000268.1:0-4344 GCF_982438285.1 Acetatifactor sp.
TGTGGCTGGCGGTCTTGATTTTGCAGTTGTTTGACATGGAAGCCTGTATTTTCAGACAATGACTTAACAGCGGGTATCTGTTTTGAAGAAAAAAAGAGTAAAAATCTTGAAAAAAATGAAAAAAATATGCTTTCAGGCACTTGACAGGAGAGGGCATCGACTATACCAATCCGGTATTTCGGGACGCAAATGGGCAGAGCCGTATTTTGGCTATCTGGGATCAGACCATTCAGGAGGGCAGCCCTCCGGAGGGATTTTTGTATGGAACCGAATACAAAAGAGAGGATATCAACCGGGCTCTGGCGGCCCAGGACCCTTACAGCGTTGTGCCCAGCAGGGATGAAATCGGACACGGCAGCGCAATGGCCGGAGTGGCGGCAGGCAGCATTCTGGTCAATGGAAGCAGCTCCGCCTATGTGGGCGCCGCCCCCGATGCGGATATTCTGGTGGTAAAGTTAAAGGAAGCCAAGCAGTATCTGCGGGATTTCTATCTGGTGCCTCAGGGAGTGCCTGCTTTTCAGGAGAATGACATTATGCTGGCGGTAAAGTATGCGGACGGCTTTGCCAGATTGTTCCGCCGTCCGGTGGTCATCTGCCTGGGGCTTGGCACCAGCTTTGGAGACCACGCGGGAAACTCCGCCCTTGCCAGGTATCTGCGCTGGGTGGGAGTGAAGAGAAGCCGGGCGGTGGTGGTCTGCGGCGGCAATGAGGGAAATGAGGCTCATCATTACCAAGGCACTCTGGAAAAGAGGACTGCAGCGGCCCCAAGCGGTGTAGATGTGGAGATCAGGGTGGCAGAGGATGTGAAGGGATTTTTTCTGGAGCTGTGGGGAAGCGTGCCGGATGTATTTAATGTGACCGTCCGATCCCCGGGAGGGGAAACGATTCCCGCAGGCCGCCTGGGCATCAGACAGAGCATTACCTATGGCTTTGTGTATGAGAGAACCCGGGTTACGGTGGACAGTGTGCTGGTGGAACCCGCATCCGGCGAGGAGCTGATTCTGTTTCGGGTACAGGACCCAACGCCTGGCATCTGGAATTTCAGGGTGGAGGCTGTGGGAGAGGTGCACAATGGAACCTTTCACATGTGGCTGCCCATTACGGCATTTATGAGTTCCCAGGTATATTTTTTGGAATCCACTCCCTATACTACCCTTACGGAACCGTCCATGGCTGCGGACATTATCAGCGTTTCCGCCTACAATGCCACCAATAACAGCTTTTATGCGGAGTCGGGAAGAGGCTTTAGCAGGCTGGGAGATATCCGTCCTGATTTTGCCGCTCCCGGGGTGAATATTTCCACCATTTACGGAAAGCAGACCGGCAGCAGCTTTGCAGCAGCCATCACCGCAGGCGCAGTGGCCCAGTTTATGCAGTGGGCCATTGTGGAGGGCAACAACGAGCTGGTGGAAAGCCGGGAGATCAAAAATTACCTGATCAGGGGGGCTTCCCGCAGCAGTGATTTAAGCTACCCCAACAGGGAGTGGGGGGATAATGGCATTATAGTGTCAAGTCAATGGATACTGCTTTTTGTCATTTTCTGCAATAGCAGGACGATTTCTGCAATCGGGCGGCTGTCCGATAAAGTTTTGCTTTGGAGTGCCGAAGTATATAAAAGAAGGCAGCATCTATAGGGAACAGCCCAAGGCGTAGAAATTATGCTGCTTTTGCGAGGGGTAAATATATGCTTAGAATTGCCGTCTGTGATGACGAAGGTCATTTTAGAAAACAGATTCGGAAAATCTTGTCAGATTATATGGACCCAAAAGGGATTTTGTATGATATTGATGAATTTGAATCGGGGAAGGATTTTGTAAGCCTGGGAGTAGAGATTGCCAGGTACAAAATTGTTTTTTTGGACATCTATATGGATCAAATGAATGGCATGACAGCAGCGCGGAGAATACGGGAAATCAGCAATGATATTTATATCGTTTTTGTGACGGCATTGATCGATTATATGTCTGAGGGATATAAGGTAGACGCTGTAAGATATATTCTAAAGAATAATGCAGATCTACCGGAAGCTGTATTTGAATGTATGGATGCGGTTATTGCAAAAATGAATTATGTGGTGAAAAGGAAAACCTTCCACTTTAATGAAGGAACGAAAAATATGTCACTGGAACGTCTGATATACATAGCGAGCCGGCTGCACAAACTGGAATTTTATATCATGGAGGATAGAATCAACAAATACACCTTGTACAGCACATTAAACGATATGGAAGAAGAGCTGAAAGGAAATGATTTTTTGCGGATACATCAGAGCTATCTGGTGAATATGAAGCATATAGAAAAGGTCAGCCGATATGCGGTCTGGCTGAACAATGGAATGAAGCTGGAAATACCCAAGGCCAGGTATAAATATGTGGAAGAGACATATGTGGCATATAAAGGAGAAATTTAGATGGTGGATTATCTTCTGGGAGTGATGCTGACCGCACTGGAAATGCTGTGCTGCAGAATTTTTTTTGAATCCTTCCATAAAAGAAGATCGGAAAACAGGTGGAGGAATTATGGAATTATTTTGGGCCTGATCCTGATGGTGTATTTTACAGCCATAATGTTCTATAACCAGTTTTTGCTGAAGCAAATATTGATTATTTTAATAATGGCCACAGCTATGTTTATATACGTAAGGATTCACTTTGCAAAGTCGTTGATTTTGGTCCTGCTGTTCCAGGGCTTATTGCTTTCTATAGATTATTTCGCCCTCTGGGCAAGCGTTTCTCTCTTTGACAGCATAGCGAGAATGGATGAACAGCAGCCTGTGGGAGGATATTTGGCGGCAATATTGGCCAAGGTCCTTCTGTTCATGGTGATTTTAGTGATCCGGAAAAAATTCGGGAAAAAATCTTCGGAGGTTTTGACGGATACAGAGTGGCTCCAGTTTATTTTTTTCCCGGTCTTTACGATTTTTACGATTGTGGGCATGATAGTCACCTCCGGCGGCATTCGGGAACAGAGCCAGGAAAATGTGTTTCTGGCAGTGGCATTCTGTCTGGCAGGCATGAATATCGCAGTGTTTTATTGGCTGGACAATGTTTTAAAGCAAGAGGCAAAGCTGCGGGAAAGCAGACTCTTTGAAATCAGGGTGAAAAACCAGACAGAAATGTATCGTTCCATTTCTGAGAGCTTTGAAAAACAGAGGAGAATGCTGCATGAATATAAGAATCAAATCATGTGCATGGAGTCTTTATTAGCCACAAAGAATTACGAGGAGCTGGAGAGCTATGTGACAAAGGTAAATGGGAAGCTTGGCACAGAAATGGGGTACATTAAAACCAATAATGTTATTGTAGATGCGGTTTTAAACTGCAAATATCAGGAAATGTTAAATAAAAAAATTTTATTGGTCATGAAAATCAACGACCTGTCAGAGCTGAATATCAGTGATGAGGATATTGTTGTTATTTTATCCAACCTGCTGAACAATGCCATTGAGGCCTGTGAAAAATGTTCTGATAAAAAAGTGATTAAAATGAAGCTCATGAAAGAAAACCACAGCCTGATCATTTCTGTAAAGAACACCTATAACGGCCTGCTTGTGATAAAAGACGGAGAAATACAGACTTCAAAAAAGCAGGAAATGGATGAGCACGGCATCGGCATAAAGAACATCCTTGATGTGATAGCAAAGTACGAGGGCTCCTATGTCATTCAAAATGATGAGAAGGAATTTTATTTTTCTATGATCATGCCATGCAAGAGCAAAGGAGTTAACATAACCTGTTAATCGTTTAAAATGGAGGCGGATATGAGCATTCACATAAGTAACCAGCAAGGTGTGTATAGAAAAATGGAAACAGCCAGGCGATGGGATAATGAATATTTCAAAGTAATGTTAAGCGAGAAAGGAAATTCCTCAAAGAATTCCGCTTTTGAAAAGGTGCAGAGAGGAATTTCAGTGTATGATACATATTCACGCATGAAAAATCCAGCGTCAAAATTCAGTGTAAATAATCTTATGGCAGATGCAGGACAATTTGCCCAAAGGACGGCTGCTGATAGGTATTTCATTGAAAGCTCTGATGAAATAGCGGGATATTGGCAGATATATGACAAGACTCTTAATCAGTCATTTGTTTTTAATCCCAATACAACGACCATACAAACAGATCATAACACAGGTAAAAATTATATTGTGTCCCAAGGTCCGTTTGGAGGACTGATGGATGTCATGTCTGCAGATAATGAGCTTATAGGGACACTAAAACAGTTTTTAGGTGTAGATAATATAACAACCGTATCCCTGAATGATAATTACATCATTGAGGTTAATGAGTTTACAGGAATTGAGAGCCTAAAGGTCAAAGGAAATGAAGGCGGTGGCTCTTGGGT
>NZ_CEWDFQ010000269.1:0-4344 GCF_982438285.1 Acetatifactor sp.
TGTGAGATAGAGTACTATCTACATGGGGAGTCTTATTTTTGATTGGATGTGGAGATCGCTATGGAGAGAGGAAAGCAGTGTGAGAAGGAAATACGGATATCCGTCAGAGGCCTGGTGGAATTTCTTTTGCGCTGTGGGGATATTGACAACAGACGCACGGCAGCTCCTGACAATGCCATGCAGGAGGGAAGCCGTATTCACCGCATGATTCAGCGGAGTATGGGTGCGGATTATCAGGCGGAAGTCCCGCTGCGTCACTTTTGGGAGACAGAGCAGTATACGCTGGTGGTGGAAGGAAGGGCGGATGGAATCATCGACAATGACAAGGAGACAGTCATCGATGAAATCAAGGGAACCTACCGGGATGTGGCAAGAATGAAGGGCCCTGTGCCCGTCCATGCAGCCCAGGCAAAGTGCTATGGTTATCTGTATGCCCTGCAGAAGAAAAAGGAAAAGCTCAGGGTGAGGATGACCTACTGCAACCTTGAAACAGAAGATATCCGCTACTTTTATGAGGATTATACCTTTGAGGAGCTGGAGAGATGGTTCCTGGGGCTTTTGGAGGATTACAGAAGGTGGGCGGATTATGCCTGGCAGTGGAAGGAGACACGCCAGGTATCTATCGCCGGACTGGAATTTCCTTTTTCCTATAGAGAGGGGCAAAGGGATCTGGTTTCCCATGTGTACAGAACCATATATCATAAAAAAAAGCTGTTTCTGGAAGCACCCACAGGAACAGGCAAAACGATCTCTACCCTATTTCCTTCCATAAAGGCTGTGGGACAGCAGATGGCGGATCGAATCTTTTACCTGACGGCGAAAACCATTACCAGAACTGTGGCGGAGGATACCTTGAACCTTCTGCGTCAAAAGGGGCTTAGATGGAAAAGCGTGATACTCACTGCAAAGGAAAAAATATGTTTTTTAGAGGAAATGGAGTGCAATCCGGAGAAGTGCTCTTATGCAAAAGG
Organism: Acetatifactor sp.; assembly: GCF_982438285.1. Classification (NCBI taxonomy): domain Bacteria; kingdom Bacillati; phylum Bacillota; class Clostridia; order Lachnospirales; family Lachnospiraceae; genus Acetatifactor; species Acetatifactor sp. Next base: position 972 of record NZ_CEWDFQ010000269.1, read on the forward strand.
ACATTACGACCGTATTAACGATGCCATATATGATCTTTTGGTGAATGAGGAGAGCTTTACTAGAGAAAAAATCGAGGAATATGCAAAGAAGCATCAGGTCTGCCCTTTTGAAATGTGCTTGGATATGAGTCTGTTTTCGGACTGTGTGATATGTGATTACAATTATCTGTTTGATCCCCATGTTTATTTAAAACGCTTTTTTGGGGATGGGGTTCACGGGGAATATATTTTCCTGATTGACGAGGCCCACAATCTTCTCGAAAGAGGCAGAGAGATGTACAGCGCGGTTCTTGTAAAAGAAGATTTTCTGGAAATCAGGCGGGAAGTAAAACAGACAGTTATGTCGGAAAGAGAGCAAAAACATAGAGAAAATCAAGTACAGGGACAGCTGACACTAGATATGACAAATATGTCGGTTATAGAACGGGAGAGAGAGGAGAAAGCCTCCGGGGAAGAGGATACGGATTTTGGCAAAGGGGGGAGGGGAGCAGTAAGCGTTCTCACAAGGCAGGGGTATGGAGAAAAGCTGGAGTATCACCTGGACCGGTGCAACAAGGAGCTTTTGGCCTTGAAACGGGAATGTGAGGACTACAGGCTGATAGACAGCGTGGACTCTTTTGTGCAGGCGCTGACGCGCCTGCATTCTGTGCTGGATGAATACCTGGACGAGCAGGAGGAGGCAGCGCCTCCGGTCCGGGAAAGGCTTCTTGATTTTTTCTTTGAGATCAGTCATTTTCTGGATATTTATGAGCGCCTTGATGAGCATTATGTAAAGTACACCTTGCTTGCGCAGGATGGCAGGTTTCTGATCAAGCTTTTCTGCGTGAATCCCCGGGAGAATCTGAAGGAGTGTATGCTTAGAGGCAGAAGCACCATTCTCTTTTCCGCCACCTTTCTTCCCATACAATATTACAAGGGGCTGCTGGGAGGAGACAGTGAGGATTATGAGGTGTATGCGAAAACGGTATTTCATCCTGAAAAGAGAGGCTTGTTTATTGCGGGGGATGTGACCAGCAGATATACCAGAAGATCGGAGGAGGAATTTTTTAACATTGCCAGATATATTGATGAGATCGTAAAAAACCGGCATGGAAATTATATGGTGTTCTGCCCCTCCTATTCCTTTTTGCAGGAGGTGTATGAAAAATATCAGGAGCATTTTGCGGATGAGACCAGAGAGTGTATTTTGCAGAGTGATTACCGCAGAGAAGAGGAACGGGAAGCGTTTTTAGCCAGATTTACGGAAAATGAGGGAAGCGGCCAGGAGGAGAAGATTTTGATTGGCTTTTGTGTGCTTGGGGGCATTTTCGGAGAGGGGATTGACTTAAAGCGGGATAGCCTCATCGGGGCTGTCATAGTGGGAACTGGTCTGCCTCAGGTATGCAGCGAGAGGGAAATCTTGAAAAACTATTTTGACCAAATGGGTGAAAATGGCTTTGATTATTCTTATCGTTTTCCGGGGATGAATAAGGTGCTGCAGGCGGCGGGGCGTGTGATACGCACTGCAGAGGATGTGGGCATTGTGGCGCTTTTGGATGAACGCTTTCTCCAGCCTGGCTATTGCAGGCTCTTTCCCAGAGAATGGGAGTATTTCCAGGAGGTCAGCCTGCATACCGTAGCCGGAAGGGTGGAGCGCTTCTGGGATTCCTGGCTTTGATGGCTGAAATGTTGTTAAAATGGCAGAAATGACATCAAAAAATATGGAAATGACATTGGAAAAATGGTAAAATGACAAGTGTGTATATGTGGATAACTCTGTGGATTTGGTGGATTTCTCGGAATCCGGCGCCAAAAAAATGACATTTGATTCAGTGGAAGGGTAAAAAAACCTGCAGGCAAAGCTGCAATGATACTGAACTGGTCAATAGAACTTATCCGAATCACAAAGTGAGAAAAGAAAGAAAGGATGAAAAGAAATGTGGGCTTACGAAAGTGTTTTTTACCAGATATATCCTATGGGATTTAGCGGCGCTCCCTTTGAAAACGACGGCAGGCTGGAGCACCGCATCAAAAAGGTGGAGGAGTGGATTCCGCATATGAAAAAGCTGGGGATCAATGCAGTTTATTTTTCCCCTGTCTTTGAGTCGGATTCCCATGGCTACAATACCAGAGATTACCGAAAGATTGATGTGCGGCTGGGCACCAACGAGGATTTTGGGCAGGTCTGCAGAGCGCTTCATGAAAATGGCATCAAGGCGGTGCTGGATGGTGTGTTCAATCATGCAGGAAGAGGGTTCGGGCCTTTTTTGGATGTAAAGAAGAACAGGGAGAATTCCCCCTATGTGGACTGGTTTTACCGGATCGATTTCAACGGCAATTCCGTCTATGACGACGGCTTCTGGTATGAGGGCTGGGAGGGAAACTACGGCCTTGTAAAGCTGAACCTGCGCAATGAGGCGGTGATTTCCTACCTTTTTGAGAGCGTAAAGCAGTGGGTGGAGGAATTTGATATTGACGGGCTGCGTCTGGATGTGGCTTACAGTCTGGACGAGGACTTTGTGAGGCGGCTGCGCAGCTTTACGCAGACGTTAAAGGAGGACTTTTATCTGGTGGGGGAGATGATTCATGGAGATTACAACCGTCTGGTAAATGATCAGATGCTGCACTCCGCCACCAATTATGAATGCTACAAGGGGCTCTACAGCAGCTTCAACAGCATGAATCTCTTTGAGATCAATCATTCTCTGATGCGCCAGTTTGGCCCCGAGGATTGGACGCTTTACAAGGGAAAGCATCTGCTCTCTTTTGTGGACAATCACGATGTAACCCGGATTGCCAGCATTCTGACCAATGAAAAGCATCTGCCGTTAGTCTATGCCCTTTTGTTCGGCATGCCTGGCACGCCTTGTGTATATTATGGAAGCGAGTGGGGAACTAAGGCGAAGAAGGAAGAAGGGGACCCGGCCCTTCGCCCTTGCTTCGAGGAGCCTGTGTGGAACGAGCTGGGGGAATGGATTGCCAGGCTCAGCGAAGCGAAGAAGCATTCCAAGGCTTTGAACTATGGCGGCTTCCGCTCTGTTTTGCTTACCAATAAGCAGTGCATTTTTGAGAGAAAAACAGATGAGGAAAGAGTGCTTGTGGCAATAAATGCCGATCAGGAGGAGTTTGTGGCTCATTTTGACGCCGGGTGCGGCACGGCGGTGGACCTGATTGGCGGAAAAACTCATGATTTTGGCGGTGGAAGCAGGCTTCCAGGCTACAGCGCCTTCTTCTGGAAAATGGAAAAATAGCAGATTTTCTTTAGAAAGGCGGTGCTCCGGACAGCTTCGGGGCGCCGCCTTTCTTAAGGATATCTTTAGAATGTCTTTGGCAAATATATATTGACATACAATATTATATGCTATATAGTATAGACACAAAGCAGATATTATAT
>NZ_CEWDFQ010000270.1:0-4339 GCF_982438285.1 Acetatifactor sp.
ATATAATAGGGAAGATTGGCCACTACCTTTATGGGGCTGCCTTCATTTTTTTCCTGCACAAGCTGGTTGATATCAAATTTCAGGATGTCCCCATGAATCACAGTTACATTGGAATAATCACAAAGGGTCTCCTCCAGGATGGGAATCAGCGCCCTGTCAATCTCCACAGCGGTCACCGTCCCGGCTCTCTCCGCCAAATACTGGGTCATGGTGCCAATCCCCGGACCAATTTCCAGCACACAGTCCTCTTTTGTAATCTCAGAAGCGGATATAATCCTGTCAAGCACCCTTTCGTCGATCAGGAAATTCTGCCCGAATTTTTTCTGAAAATGAAAATTGTATTTTTGCAGCACTGCTATGGTATTCTGCGGTATTCCTAAATCTGCCATTGTAATATCTCCTGATATTGCACCATTATTGATTAAAGTATCCCATAACCTGGGTCAGGTTTTCACAGATCAAAAAGCAAAGTCCTCTGATTTCCTCATCTGGCTCTATCAGATCCGGCACCATGATAGGCCTTAAGCCCGCTGCTGCTGCAGCGCGGATTCCGTTGGGGGAATCCTCAATGGCATAGGTCTCCTCAGGCCTAGCTCCCAGCTTCTTACAGGCCAGGAGGTAAATATCGGGCCTGGGCTTGGAATGCTGCACCATATCTCCCGATACGATCACAGAAAAATAGTCAATCAGCCGGGCCTGCTTTAAATGGCTGACCACAGAATCATATCTGGAGGAGGACGCCAATCCCAAGCTGTATCCTGACTGCTGCAGATAGGGCAGAAGTCTTTTTGCTCCTTCCTTTATGGGCAGGCCGTTTTTTTCGATCTCCTCCCAAAACCATTGGGAAACCTGTCCGTGGAATTCCTCATAGGAAAAGAATTTGTCCGGATGTTCTCTGGCAAATGCCTTTTGCACAAGCTCCCTGGTATCATTGCCGTTTAGACCAATACACTGTCTGGAAATTTCCTCTATTCCCTGGATGCCGTACCTTTCCGCCACCCTGCGCCAGCCCTCCATACACAGCCTTTCCGTGTCAAACAACACACCGTCCATATCGAAAATCACCGTTTTACTCATAATATTGAAACTCCTCCAGAAAATGAATACAATTATACACCACCAGCACATCCATTCCCCCCTCCGGCTCATATGTGTGCATAAACTCATAGAGACTGCCGTTTAAATAACGCAGGTCCACCACATAGATGGTCTGGTAATGGGGGGTAAAAAGGGGAATCAGGCTGTTGGCGTAGGAGTCTTTTATGACAAAAAGCGTTTTCCCGTTGCGATAGCTGGTGTGTATCTCCGTAAAGGCATGGTTATCATCCAGGAAAAATCCATATTTATTTTTCGTCTCCAGATAGCTCTCCTGATAATAGGTATCCATAGTCCCCTCAAAATCATAGGTGACTGTCACCGGACGCTTGATGGTCTCGGGGAAATAGGTAATCTCGTCCCCCTTCATGGGAAGATTCAGACGGGAATGGAGGGTTCCCAAAAAATCCTCCGAAGCCGTGCGCATACGGGAAACACTGTAGTCATAGGGCCTTACTCCCAAAGCCTGTGCCCAGGCAGAGTATCCATAATAGGCCCCCAGACTGGTCCAGTGATGATCTGTGCGATAATAGATTTCCTCCTGGGAATGCTCCTTCAGCACAGAAAAAACGTCAATATAATGGCTTTCCCCGATCTGCTCCTCCACATAAGCCAAAAGCGCCTCCTGATCATAATAGGCAGCATTTGCGGGAAGCTTGTCTGTGAGCACGTTATCTGCAGTGGGTACAAGCATCACCTTGGCATTCCAGTCATGTACCAGCTTTTCCAAGAGCGCCGTCCTTTTAGTGACCTGCACGCTCTCATACGCCGAGGGGAGATGCTGCTCAATCAAATAACCATCCTGCCCAAGATAGACACCATTGATGTCCTTCTTCTGCATGAGAATGTCCGAGGCAGTCTTGATACCGATCCACTTATCCCTGCCTACAAACTGATCCGTAATGTATTCCTCATAAGCCGCGCCGAATTCTCCGCTTTTTACGCTCTCCTGGGAAAGCTCCGGTCTGGAAGCTAATACACGGTTTTCTGTCTCAGAATAGATTCTGTCGCCGTTGAAAAGATCCGCCGCCGTAAACACGAGCAGCATGGCGCAGATAATGGCAACTGTCAAAATGGCATTTCTCTTCTGGTCCATAGCCTCCTCCTTTCGCTAAAACCGAAAATACAAAAAAGGATTGTAGCTTGCATCTACAATGTACGCCACCGACAAAAGAAGCAGCAGGGGGGGGATTACCTTTTCCCCCAGACGGTACAAGGCTATGGCATAGCCTGTGCGGTTTTTTTCCAGTTTTTTGAGAATCGCCCCAATGCAGGGGGTTGCGCCAATGGCCGCAATGGCGAATAAAAGCAGATATTCTCTTCCCAGATATAGCCCTTGTCCATCAAACAGCACGCCGCTTCCGGCTCCAAACAGAGCCTTGAAAAATCCTCCCGCCTGTGAGAGAGAATCCAGCCCAAACAAAACCCAGCCAAGCAGCACCGCCAGACAGGTATAAATCCTTCCGAAGGCCTTTGGAAGCTTCGAAAGCACTTTGCCAAGAAACAGCTTTTCCAAAATCAAAAGAAGTGCAAACCAAAGTCCCCAGGCAAGAAAGCTGATATCCGCACCGTGCCAGATGCCGGTGAGGGCCCACACAATCAGGATATTCACAAGCTGTCTGGAAAGTCCCTTTCTGTTGCCTCCCAGCGGGATGTACACATACTCCCGAAACCAGCTGCTTAAGGTGATATGCCATCTGCGCCAAAATTCCGAAACAGAGGCGGATATATAAGGATAATTAAAATTTTCCGGGAAGGAAAATCCCAGACAGGCCCCCAGCCCTATGGCCATGTCGGAATATCCCGAAAAATCAAAATAAATCTGAAAGGCAAAGGCAAAAATTCCCAGCCATGCTGTGAGTACGCTGATTTCTCCGTAATTCATAGCGGAAACTTCAGTCCACAGCACCCCCAGATTGTTGGCAATCAACACCTTTTTAGCAAGACCCGCCACAAAGCGCTTAACGCCTGCGCTTATCTGATACAGATCGCTTTTATGCCGATGCAGCTGCGCCTCCACCTGACGGTATTTCACAATGGGTCCTGCAATGAGCTGCGGGAACATGGTCACAAAGACGCTGAAGTCCAGAAGGTTTTTCTGCACTTTAGCCTCCCCGCGGTAAACGTCGATGGTATAGGACATGGTCTGAAAGGTGTAGAAGGAAATCCCGATGGGCAAAGGAAGCCTTAGCAAAGCGAAGCTTGTTCCCGCCAGCGCATTCACCGAGCCGATGAGAAAGTCCGCATATTTAAAAAATCCCAGCATCAAAAGATTTATCACAATGGAGGAAGTCAGCAGAAAGACTGACACCCTCCTGTTTCTGTACTTGTCGATCAGAATGCCGTGAATATAATCTGAAAAAATGGAAAACAGCATCAGCACAATGTACACCGGCTCGCCCCAGGCATAAAAAATCAGGCTCCCCAAGAGGAGGATGAAATTTTTCATCCTCTGGGGAACCAGAAAGTAACAAATAAAAAATGCGGGCAAAAACCGAAATAGAAACAAAATGCTGCTGAATACCATTTGAATGCTCCATTAACGCTCTACGTTTTGGCCGATTATCTCAATCACCAGCTCATTCTGCTCCTGGCAGTGAGTAATCACAGCCTCCTCACCGCTTTCCGAAGCGGCAGTGGTATCTGCGCCAAGCTGGACAAAGCAGACGTAGCTGCCGATCCTCTCAATTCTGGACGCCTGAATCTTTCCCATATTCATGGGGTACTGCATTGTATCGTTCACCAGATGATCCCGGTATGTGTTCAATGCTTCCTCCACTTCATCTACCTTATCACTTTTTGCCTTGATAATCAATAAAGTATCCACATTTGTGCTGATCATTGGCATTTCGCCCATATAATCATCATATAAATCCGAGGCGATGCCAAAGGTATCCTCCAGCATTTGGGGCGTGATCGCCATATTGGGCCAATAATTTTCCCCCAATGCGTCCACTATGGCGTCCCGGACAGCAGTCATTTCCTGGCTCCAGCCCTCCACCGTATCCATTCCGGTCTCCTCCGTCTCCTGGAATTCCTGAGTGGAGGACAGCCCAGTCTCCTGGGTGGGCTCGGTTTCCGCAGCGGACTGCGCAGTGCTTTGTGTATTCTCCTGTGAGGTCTCCTCCGCCCCCGCATTTTTGTCGCCGCAGGCGGTCATGGCAAATGACAGCGCGCAGGCAGTCAGCAAAATACGCAATTTTTTCATAATAAGACTCCTTCCTTCTGTTGGTGGTCTTAGTAT
>NZ_CEWDFQ010000271.1:0-4339 GCF_982438285.1 Acetatifactor sp.
GGATTATATCGATACGGAAATACGCAAGGGGAGAACGGAAGAAGAGGTGCTTGCCTCTCTGGGTGATCCGCGGCTGATTGCAAGAACCATCGTGGAAACCAATGCCAGAGGGCAGACTGCAGGCGGCCAGAGCGTAGACACAGAAGGCTTTTTCCGGGAATACAGAGAGCCTTATACTGAGGAGGGAAGGCGTGAAAAAAGGGCATTCCGTTTTCCAGTGTGGGTGTGGATTCTTTTGGCAATTTTGATTTTAGCTGTGGCAGCTGGACTGGCGTTTTCCCTTCTCACCTTTCTGGCGCCTGTGATACTGCCTATTTTGCTGGTAGTGTTTTTGGTGAAGCTGTTTCGGGACTGGCTCAATTAGAGCATAGAGAGCATAGGAAATGAGCCGCTGGAGGGGACCGGCGGCTCATATGAGGGGAGTATAAATAAATTAAATATAAGGGTGTAAATAGAAATGATGAAGGGTTATCTATTTACAAGTTTATTATAGTACTTAAGTCATAAAAAATCAATATCGCAACAGTACCAAAGTACCACGCTTGTTTTCGCATATTTTTTGTGCGTTTTTTCCATACTACTCTTGTAACCAAAAAGAAACAGGAGGAATTTGAAATGTCTAACAACAATCAGAACTTCGACAATAACAAGTTTAACAACGGCATGGGCAATTCTGAGAACAGCCAAAACAATCAGAGCGGCCAGAACTGCAAAAACAGCCAGAACAGCCAGAACAGCCAGAAAAACAGTCAGAAGAACAACGAAAAGAATTTCTAAGATTTCTTCGAAAATAGGAACACCGAAGGGTGTTCCTATTTACATAAATGAAAAAAAATTGTATACTAAAGAACAGAATATCAAACAGTCTGAGGAATCCAGGGGACGAAAAACATGAGAAAATTTGAGTTGATTGCGCCTTGTTACTTTGGTACGGAATCTGTTTTAAAGCGGGAAATTATTGATTTGGGCTATGATGTCACCGAGGTTTCGGACGGAAGGGTAACCTTTTTGGGAGATGAGGAGGCGTTGTGCAGAGCTAATGTTTTTCTGCGCACAGCAAAGCGCATTTTAATAAAGATCGGAAGCTTTCAGGCGGAAAGCTTTGAAGAGCTTTTTCAGGGAACCAGAGGGCTTCCCTGGGAGGAATATATTCCAAGAGATGGGAAATTCTGGGTGACCAAGGCTTCCAGTGTAAAGTCAAGGCTGTATAGTGTATCTGACATCCAGTCGGTGATGAAGAAGGCCATGGTGGAACGCCTTAAGGATGTGTATCATACGGGCTGGTTTGAGGAAAACGGCGAAAGCTTTCCTGTGCGGGTATTTTTGATGAAGGATCAGGTTACGGTGGGACTTGACAGTACAGGGGAGCCTTTACATAAAAGAGGGTATCGGAAGCTTGCTTCAAAGGCGCCCATTGCGGAAAATCTTGCAGCTGCTTTGATTTTGATGACGCCTTGGAAGGGGGACCGGATTCTTGTGGACCCTTTCTGCGGCAGCGGCACCATTCCCATAGAAGCTGCGATGATGGCGGCGGGAATGGCCCCGGGAAGAAACCGAAGCTTTACGGCATGGAATTGGTCTCATATCATTCCCAAAAAGGATTGGCAGGATGTGCTGGAGGAAGCGGAGGAGATGATAGACCTAAGCGTGGAGACGGACATTCAGGGGTACGACATTGATGAGGATATGATAGCCATTTCCAGAGAAAATGCAAGGCTTGCAGGAGTGGATAAGCTGATTCATTTTCAGAGGAGGGGAATTGAGCAGCTGAGCCATTCCAAAAAGTATGGGTTTTTGATTACCAATCCGCCCTATGGCCAGCGCCTCCAGGACAAAGAGGGTATGTCGGCGCTCTATCGGATGATTGGGGAGAAATACCGGTCCCTTGATGACTGGAGCATGTATCTGATCACCGCCTATGAGCAGGCTCAGCGGGATATCGGGCGAAAGGCCGATAAAAACAGAAAGATTTACAATGGAATGATAAAAACTTATTATTATCAGTTTTTGGGGCCCAAGCCACCAAAGAAGAATGAGAGGAAAGCATCCTTCACATGAAAGATCCGGCAAAGGTAAATATGAAATTTACGCTGCTTTTCTGGGTGCTCCTGTTTGCGGCGGCCATGCCTCTTTTGCTGAAGCTTGCATGGGAGAAGGATATTGTGATTGCCGATGTGACCAGAGAGCAGACAGGGAGTGGCAGTGCCGGGGAAAGCGCCTCCTGGCATTCCGGCCAGAACAAGGACTTGGGAATGAGGCTTTTGCTGCAGGAGAGTGAGAACCGCAGTAAAAGCTTCAAGGTGCCTCTTTCGGAGGGAACCAGGGCGGAAGATGTGGTAATGGAAAACCGTTATATGGAAGGTCAGCTGTGGATTTACATAGAGGGAGCGCAGGAGGACTTTTATCGGGAGAAGACCCTGGACGGGGATGTTTCCGTTGTGACGGAGGCATACTGCGAGTCCCGGAAAAATGGTGTTATTTTAAAGCTGCATATGAGTGAAGTGCTGGAATATCATAGTACTATGGAGGAGAATGCACTGACCGTGGCCTATAAAAGCCCACAGGAGCTTTATGATACGATTATTGTGATTGATCCCGCAGGCGGCGGAAGCGAAAGCGGTATTACATATGGGAGCTTTTCGGAAAAGGAGCTTGCACTCCGGGTGGCGGAGCTTTTGCAGCAGGAGACGGTTCCATCCAATGTAAAGCTTTATTTTACGCGGCTGGAGGACGTTGATGTGACCAGGGAGCAGAGGCTTTCTCTGATAGAGAATGCGGCGGCGGATTTCTTTCTGCGTATCGGCGCATGGGAGGATGCAGAAAACCCACAAAGCTATGGTATCCAGAGCTTTTATAATGAAAGCTACTATATTCCCGGGTTCGGAAATCTTGAGCTGGCAGACACCGTTACAAGGCAGGTGACGATCTCCGCCAGCAACCGGGCAGCAGGAGTCTTTGCATCTCCCCAGGGAAGCATATTGGAAGAGATTACCATTCCTGCTGCACAGCTGAGTCTGGGGTATCTGAGCAATCCTGAGGAAAACAGGCTCCTGCAGCAGGAGAGCTATCAGCAGAAGCTGGCGGAGGGCATTGTGGACGCTATTTCAAAGATTTGCGAGGAAAGGGATAAAGAATGAATGAGACGATTATATTTGCAACAGGAAATCAGGGAAAGGTAAAAGAGATTCAGATGATCCTGGCAGACATGGGGAAAAAGGTGCTGTCTATGAAGGAGGCTGGGATTTTTGTTGATATAGAGGAGAACGGTTCCACCTATGAGGAGAATGCACTGGCAAAGGCCAGGGCGGTGGCCGCCTGTACGGACTGCCTTGTGATGGCGGATGATTCGGGGCTGGAAATCGACTATCTGCACGGGGAACCGGGCATTTATTCCGCAAGGTATCTGGGAGAGGATACGCCTTACAGCGTGAAGAATGCTGTAATCCTGGAGAGGCTTGCGGGAGTGCCCGAGGAAAAGCGGACAGCAAGATTTGTCTGCGCAATCGCTGCGGTGCTGCCGGATAAAACGGAGCTTACGGTCAGGGCGGTGATAGAGGGGCGCATCGCACAGGAGGAAAAAGGCAGCCATGGTTTCGGATATGATCCCATTTTCTTCGTGCCGGAATTTGGCAGGACAACAGCGCAGCTGACGGAGGAAGAAAAAAACAAGGTGAGCCATAGAGGCAAGGCTCTGGAGCAGATGAAAGAGGAAATAAGAAAATATGAAAGTAATCATTGTCAGTGACACCCACAGAAAAAATGAAAATTATTTTGAGGTTCTTAAAATGCACAAGCCGGACCTGGTGATCCACTGCGGAGACGCAGAGGGAAGCGAGTACGCTTTAACGAAGGCGGCGGACTGTCCTGTGTGGATTGTGCTGGGCAATAATGACTTTTTTTCTCAGCTGCCCAAGGAGCTGGAATTTAATATTGGCCGATATAAGGTCTGGGTGACCCATGGACATAATTATTATGTTTCCGTGGGAAATGAGACGATCAAGAAAGAGGCGCAGCTGAAGGGGGTGGATATTGTTATGTACGGGCATACCCACCGCCCGGTCATAGATATAGATAAAAAGGTAATTGCCCTGAATCCTGGGAGCTTGTCTTATCCCAGACAGGAGGGGCATATTCCTTCCTATATCATTATGGAGCTTGACGCTGACGGAGAAGCGCATTTCACGATTGCGTATTTAAAGAAGCCAGACTGCCAAAAAATCATTGACAGACAGGGAAATGGTAGTATATAATAGCTTTTGCGTTGAAAATGCAGCAATCTGTGTTTCGGGGTGTGGCTCAGCTTGGCTAGAGCGCCTGGTTTGGGACCAGGAGGCCGCAG
>NZ_CEWDFQ010000272.1:0-4325 GCF_982438285.1 Acetatifactor sp.
GAGAGGGAGACTGCCTTCCTGTGGATTCATCTTCCTGGCAGTTACCAGAATCAGTCCTGACTAAAGTCAGCTCCCTGTTTTCCTCCCGCCCTTTAAGCAGCGGCTACTACCTTTCACAGGATTCTCAGACGAATCATATTATCTGTTACCAGCCTGTATTCGAAAAGGACTGGCTGTTGGTTTCTGTTACAGACCAAAATCAAATGGCTCATTTGATAGACATAAGATCCTATTTGTGGGAGCTGATTGCATTTTTATTGCTTTTTGCCGTATTATGCATCGGTGTAATTAACGTTTTCCGCCGTCTCAGCAGCCTGCACCGTCAAAATCAGCAGCAGCTGGCTTTGGTTGAACAAGAAAAGCGTCAAAAGGAATATGCACAAAACAGGCTTAATATTCTCAACTTTCTCCATGCTGTCAACGCCCAGGCTCCCTGCATTCTGTCACAAGCGGATCCCACGCTTATTGTTGTGATTGCCATAGACCACTACTCTCAATTAGCTGCGCGCTATGATTCCCCTGATGGGCTGCCAATTGTCAAATACAGCATTCTCAATATTGCTGAGGAACTGCTAAATTATGAGGGCAATGTCATCTCCGCTTACGAGGATGACTATCGGTGCGTCTGCCTGTTACAGCCTGCCTTGGAGGAACAAATCCTGATTGAAAAGCTGTGTGACTTACAAGATAAACTGATGTCGCTTTTACAGATTTCCATAAGCTGCCTGGTTTCCTCACCCATATCTGCAAAACAGCTGCCTGACAATTACGAATATTTATGTAACACAATACCTTACAAGCAATTATTCGGCCCTGGCTGCATCATTACTCCTGATATGCTGGAAGCAAGGGAACAGTCCGATTCTGCAATTACAGAAAGCCAATTAAAGTCCTTCACCCAGGCAGTTTTAGAGCTGAAAATGGATATTGCCCTCCTTTCCTTGCAGGAAATGCTCACTTTGATGTCCAAAGGCTCCTACAAAAACTTTCAATTAGGACTCATGCAGATTGTTACCAACCTGGATCGCGCATTGAATAAGCTGCAGAGCAATCATCTGCTTGAGAAAAAACTTTACAGCGGCATCATTATATACAGCCTTGGCAGCTATGAGAGTATAAACGATATTAAAGCTGCTTTTTCCGACATCCTATATCAGGTCAGAGATATCATTTTACAGATACAGGATGGAAAACAGCAAAATCTGCTTAATAAAATAAAAAATATTGTTCAAGAAAATTATGGAAGCCGCGATTTCTCCATCAATACCGTCGCAGATAAGGTGGGTATGAGCGCTTCCTATATAAGCAGGCTTTTCAAAAGGGGCACAGGCACTACTTTCGTCGAGTATGTCCTCCATGTACGCATGAATGCGGCCTGCACCCTCCTTGAAGAAAATAATTTAACCATTGACCAGATCGCAGCAACAGTCGGTTTTAGTGAAACACCTTATTTTTATAAAGTATTTAAACGTGTTAACGGATGCACTCCGTCTGTTTATCGCTCTTCCCACAAAAAACAGCCTTAACTGCACTATCCTTTCAGTCCTGTGGATGCAACGCCCTCCACAAAGTATTTCTGAAGCACTAAAAATACAATGAGCACCGGTATCAAGGACAGCACGGAGCCAGCCATGATCAGTCCATAGTCCGAGGAATACTGGCTGATAAACATTTTCAGTCCCAGCTGAATGGTCTTTTTTTCCTGGGTCTTTAAATAGATCAAGGGACCAAGGTAATCGTTCCAGGTGGCCACAAAGGTAAAGATGGTCAGCGTGGAAAGGGCAGGCTTTGACAGGGGCAGCATGATTTTTGCATAAATCCTGTATTCACTCATGCCGTCAATTCTGGCGGCCTCGCATAGGTCGTCGGGAATGCCCTCGTAAAACTGCTTCATCATAAACACGCCGAAGGCCGAAAACGCCTGCAGACAGATAATGGCAAGGAGCTTGTCATTCAGTCCCATACGGCGCATCATGATAAACTGCGGCACCATGTATACCTGCCAGGGCATAGCGATAGTGGCTATATAGGCCAAAAACAGCCCGTTTTTATGCCTGAAATTCAGCTTTGCAAAGGAGTAGGCCGCAAAGCTGCTGGTCAGAAGCTGCAAAAAGGTGACAATAACGGTAAGATATACCGTATTTCCCACAAATCTTGCAAAGGGAATCCGGGTCCAAATGTCAGAGTAATTGCTCCACTTGGGTTCTTCAGGAATCCATACAAAGGGATTCATCTGAAATACTTCCCTGTCGCTCTTGATGGATGCGGAGAGCATCCAGAGGAAGGGAATGATCATGATCAGCGCGATCACAATCAGTATGATGTATACAATCACTTTGCCTAAAACGGCTTTTTTATGTGCTGATCTCATATTCTCCCATACCTTTCCCGCAGGACGCCTCTCTTGTCCGGTTCCTGCGAAAGATGATCAAAAATTGTCAAAGATTATGCTATGGCTCAAAGCACCACGTAACCGTACACCTCTATCTGGCTTAAGGCAGGAAAAGGCGAAGGGTCGTCGGCTTTGATCAGGTTTCCCAGCTCAAGCCAGGTAATCTCCTTTTCCGGGAAGGTCAGCGACTGGGCACGGCTTGTTTTTTCCAGTGCAAAATCCTGGCTGCTGCCATCGGAAAATCGAAGGGTCACCTGTGTCCACCAGCTGTCGTGGGGAAAATCGGCCCGGGTGTAAAGCACCACCATGCCGGTGCGGATTTTTCTGCCGAAGTCCACCTTCATGGCAGCATCGGCCTGCCTGTTGATTCCCCAGGACTGATAGGGCCATTCACCGTGAGAGAGATTTGCTCTCACACCGTCTATGGCGTTCTTTGCGGCAAACACACTCTCTCCTCTGGTCTCCACATTAGCCGTGGCGTGGGGGTAACAGGGTACATCCCTATGCTGGTCCGCAGGATTCAGGGCAAGATTGCGGTACCGGGAAATTTCCTCCTTTGAAGCCGTCTCCGCGTACAGATAGTGACGTCCTCCCATGAATACCTTGGGGGAATAGCTGATGCGCTTTTCGCCAAAGGGTATCTCATAGGAAACATTGTCCGTTATGTACACAAAGGCAGAACCCAATGCGTCATCCACCTGCAGATTTACATGAATATTTTTTTCGGAGGTTTCCAGCATAATCCGATCCCCCTCCTCATAGGTGCGGGTACACACCAAATCCACAAAATCCTCGCCGCTGTTTACACAAATGGTATTTCCGTCCTTGTCCAAAACCTTCAATGATAAATAAGCCATTATGCCCTTTCCTTTCTCGCCTGGCCTCTGAACTGAATAATGGTAACCAAAAGCACCATCACAAACAATACCATTGCCACTGCGCTGGAATAGCCCAGATCCCAGTCAATAAACGCTTTTTGATAAATATAGTAGACTAGAACCGTGGCGGATGTGGTAAGCTCGCCGCTTCCGCCGCCGGCCAGCATGATAGCTATATCATATACCTTAAAGCAGTTGATGGTCAACATAACCACTACGAAAAAGGTGGTGGAGCTTAGCTGGGGCCAGGTGATGTAACGAAATTTCTGCCAGGTGTTGGCACCGTCTAGGCTGGCTGCCTCATACAGCTCCGAGGAAATTCCCTGCAGGCCCGCCAGGTAAATCACCATATAATAGCCCATGTATTTCCATACACTGAACAAAATCATGGAAAGCAGCACCAGCCCGCCGCTGAACCATTGGGGCAGGTCCTCCTGAGCCACATGAAACACGGTGTAGAGTATGTTATTGATAGGTCCCTTGGAGGGATGGAACAGCATTTTCCACACGGCTGTAACAGCAACCAGGGACGCCACATAGGGGAAGAAGGACAGGGTACGGAAGATGCCTCTTCCCACTACCTTCTGATTCAGCACAATGGCCAGAGCCAGGGAGGCCACCATGGTAAGGGGAACGGTTCCGATACAATAAATAATCGTGTTTTTCAGGGCGGCCCGGAAAAACGTATCGTCCCACAGTCGGGCAAAATTGCTGAGCCCGGCCCATTTTATGGGATTGCTTCCGTCCCACTCCAAAAATCCCAGGGCAAATGCGAACACAATGGGAATCAGTGTAAAAACACAAAATCCGATAAAATTGGGCGCAATGAAGGAATATGCCACCATGTCCCGCTTCGTCTCCCGGCTTAAAAGCCTGCCCGATTTCAGCTTATCAATCTGTCGGTTGTACGCCCCAATCTGATCTATCATCTTGCGTTTCTTTTTGGAATCCTGCTCCACTCTCACCGCAGCGATCAGTCCCGTGAGCTCTTCCTGCAAGGCGTTGATTTTATCTGCTTTTTGAATATCATTCATTTTCTGCATAAATTTATATCC
>NZ_CEWDFQ010000273.1:0-4295 GCF_982438285.1 Acetatifactor sp.
AAACAGGAATCTCTTTTGTTTCAAAGTCTGACCCGGCAAAAAAAGGAGTGAAAATGAATTCTCATAAATTTTGTTTTATTATCTGCACCAATGATGAATTAATGCTTTCCGAATGTCTACATTATATCCGACATCTGGAAATTCCGCAAGGCTATGACATCGATCTCTTAACCATAAAGGATGCGCCCTGTATGACTTCAGCCTATCAATCGGCAATGTCCGATTCAGACGCAAAGTATAAAATTTATCTTCATCAGGATGTCTTTATTCTAAACAAAAATATCCTGATGGATCTTCTGGATATTTTTTCCTCTGACCCTCTGATCGGCATGATCGGGGTAGTTGGCTATGAGACGGTCTCTTCTGATGGCATTATGTGGCATACTCCCCGCAAGGGAACAGTTTATTCTCCAAAGTCCGCCATGTCCTATCCACTTTTGTCCAAATACCGATACTCTCTTCAAGAGGATGGTTATTCCTATGTGGCGGAAATTGACGGGCTTTTTATAGCCACTGCCTATGATCTGCCCTGGGATACCGTACAGCTGAAGGGCTGGGATTTTTATGATGCTTTTCAAAGTATGAATTTTCTTAAAAATGGCTATCGCATCGCAGTCCCTTCCCAAAAGCATCCTTGGTGTCTGCACGATGATAATGTCCTTCTTAACATGACTCAATATGATTTTTACAGGAAGCTGTTTTGCTCCCGCTACCAAAATCTCTTGGGAAAAAGCTATGCACAAATTTCCGAAATGTTTAAACAAAATAATTAAGTTTCAAGGAGACCATCTATGAAAATTCTGTTTTACGACATGGGAAGCTATACCTATCAGGATTGTGTATACTATTTGAAAAGACTGGGGCACGTCTGCAAAACCGTATACTATCATTTTCCGGATAAGTACCAAGATGATTTTTTCTGCCGCCGCTTTTCCCGATATCTGGAAGAGGATCATTACGATGCTGTAATGAGCGTCAACTTTTTCCCATTGGTGGCTAAGCTGTGCAGCAAATATCATATCAAGTATCTTTCCTGGTGTTACGACAGCCCGCTGGAAGATCAGCTTTCTCAATACTTTTCCTATGAGACAAATTATATATTTCTTTTCGACAGACTGGAGGCCGCGCAATATCAAGCCTCAGGCTATAGCCAGATATTCCATATGCCTCTGGCCGTCAACACGGAAAGGCTTCAGAAGCTTGTGTTCAGCCAAAAACAAATCAGCGCTTACCATTCCGATATTTCCTTTGTAGGACATCTTTACGAGCCGTCGCTTGACGCCCTTCTGGCTGCCGCCCCGGAGTACATCAAGGGTTATATAGAAGGAATTTTACAGGCACAGCTGCGAATCTATGGATACTACTTTCTGGAAGAGATTATCACAGATGAACTATTGCAGGCAGTGAATTCCTCCTTTTTGAAATTAGGACAGACAAAGCTTTCTCTCACAAGAAAGGGACTCGCCTTCTCCATATCCTGCGCTGTCACTCATTTTGAAAGAAGCTTTCTGTTAAATGAATTCAGCGAGCACTATCTCACTACCTTTTATACAACAAAGCCCTCTTCCCTGAATGCAAAAGTACGGCTGGGCGGTCCCTTAAAATACCATACGGAAATGCCCGGCGTATTCCGTTACAGCAAGATTAACCTCTGTCCTACATTGAAGTGCATTTCTTCCGGAATTCCCCTGAGGGCACTGGACATCATGGGGAGCGGTGGCTTTTTGCTGTCCAGCTATCAGCCCGAGCTTGCGGAATACTTTGAAAACGACTCCGACTGCGCTATGTATGCCAGTTTAGAAGAAGCCTTTGACAAAGCCGATTTCTATATCCGAAATGACGCCTCCCGAGACCGCATCCGGCAAAATGGATTTCAAAAGGTGAAAGCACATTTTGATTATCCTTCCCGGATTAAAGATATGTTCCGCATTGCGGGGCTAAGCTAGACCGCACTCTTTAGCCACCTCCTCCACAGCTGCTGCCAGAAGAGCCGCATTGTGTATCACTTCGGCTCCATCTGTGCCTTCCATCCAGCCCTTTAAAAGCTTCAGATATGGCAGCTCTGCATAAGCGCTTTTTAAATGCTCATAATAGCCCTCCCCTGCGCAGTAAAAAAACATGGATATACTCAACTGCTTTTCCAGGAAACGCTCATTTGGAAGATTGTCGTTTAAAATAAAATGAAGCTGCTTGCAGTCCAGCAGATTATAAGCCACACAATCCGTCAAAGTGCCGTTTTGGAACCCCACAAGATCAAAAGTTATCAGCAGATCCGGGGCATACGTCTTAACCGCAGACATTTGGTTCTGAGCAAACCATTCCACCATCCAATTTCCTTTTTGAGCTTTATCAAAAAGCTCTACCTCCTTTTGTGATGCCTTTGAACTTATAATAGCAATTTTCAACTTCATTTTCCGTATCATTTCTGCTCCGTTTTATTCTCCTGCTCAGACTCTATATGCTGCAAGGCCTGCATTAATCGTTCTTTGTATGTATGCTTTTCCCTGACCTTTTTGTAACCGTTGATTCCAATCCGGACTCTTTGCTCCTCGTGCGCCAGATAATACTGTATCTTCTCCTCCATTTCTTCCATATCATGGAATACCTCCAGATCCACCCCGATCTCGAAATAGTCTTCCAGCTCCGGCTGGTAATTGGTCAGCACAAATCCTCCAACCGCCATAATGTCAAATATTCTTTGAGGAATCCCGCTTTCTATGCTGCGGGAAGTAATATTCAGGTTTATTTTGCTGATGTAAAATACCTTTGGCATCTCCCCCCAATAATCCACCCAGGGACGTATGGTAACATTAGGCAGCATATCTATACTTGTGTCCTCTGTGTATAAAACCACTTGATGCTTTTCCGCAATTTTGTTCAAAATAGCCACCCGTTCCATTTCATTGCATTTTCGGGCGATTCTCATGCTCTCACAATAATATTGCCTGTCTATGTCATATAGCTCCCATAGCTCTTTCTGTTCCTTTCCGCTTATAAAATCCACCAGCTCTTTTGAGGACTTTTCAAAAAAAGAGGAATCTTCCTTCCATTCACACCGGGTACTAGCGGCAAGCCGCTCCGCCTCCAGCTTAAACGCTTCATCGTCCGGCTCAAAAAGCTGTTCAAATCCACGCTTATTATAAAGTCTCCCCACAAAAGAAACCTCAGCCTTATACTTCTTCTCATCTCTCTTCGTTACTACAACATTCCCAAATACCCCTACCTCTGTGGCAAGAGGCAGATGAAACAAATGAGGGAGCTTCCTACTCTGCAGTCTTTCCCACTGCTTTTTATCAAAAACCATGATATAATTGCAGCTGTTTTTGGCCTGTTCCATGTAAAGCTCCAGCAAAGGAGAATCATAAACCCATGCAAGGTATTTTACCTTCATGCTTTCACAGGCTGCAGAAACGCTCGGGCAGAAATCATAGGTACACACCAGATCATAATGCCCTTCCTCCAGTTCCTCTTCAATCAATTCCCTTTCCGCCAATATATACGCGCTTAACGTAATCTTATAATTAGGAACAAAAACATCATCCCCCAATTCCAGAAATCCACAAGGTATCCCCATCAGGCTGATTGTCTGGCTGTGCAGAAATAAAATGCGCCTGTTCTTTGCACTTTCTTCAATTTCCGGGTATTCCCGCAAAATAATCTGTCTGTTTTTCTCATAATTCCAAAAAGAAGGCGCTCCGCAGGCATGTATGGTCCAGCTCTTCTTTTGTGCAGGAACCACAATTTTGTATCCTTTACGGCGAAATTCCAGACATTGAGACACATCATAAAAGTCCCAGCCCTTTAAAATATCTTCTCTCCAGGGCAGATCATACTGAGTAGCCATCAGCAGCCCGTCCACTGCCTCCACCTCCTGCCACCCCTTCTTTATCTTGGTGATTTCCGTGACTCCGCCTTCCAGCATTTCATCCAGGCGATAAAAATTTCCGCAGCGCTCCTTGTGCCACATCACGCCATCCTTGGACAGCTTTGGCGCACCAATCATGCCGATCATGCCAACAGACTTATCCTTTTGAAAAATACGGAGAATCTTTTCCAAAAAAGTCTTTTCCGTAATAAAGGTGTCCTGATGGAGATAAACCTTGTATTTTGCATCAGAAGCCTTCATTCCCTCATTATATCCGGCAGTCATGGAGGAAGCATCCTGAATGGCAAGCACCTCCGTCTCATATCCCTTGGGAACCTTTAAAAGGCTGAGATACAAGAGGCATTCCTCCAGATACTGCTGATTGTTCGAACATATAATAAAGCAAATCTTCCTGTCATTGCACGTCTGC
>NZ_CEWDFQ010000274.1:0-4291 GCF_982438285.1 Acetatifactor sp.
CCTATAATATGGGCCTTGGAATGGTGCTGGCGGTGGAGCAGGAGGACGTGGATAAAACCATGGCAGCCATTCGGGCGGCGGGGGATACGCCTTATATTGTAGGAAAATGCCAGACGGGAGAAAAGGGAGTGACTCTATGCTGAGAGTGGTGGTTATGGTGTCCGGCGGAGGAACCAATCTGCAGGCCATTATTGATAAAACAGCCTCGGGCGGCATTACGAATATCCAGCTTGTGGGAGTCATCAGCAATAATAAGACGGTGAAAAGCTTAGAGAGGGCTAAGGCTGCCGGGATACCTGCCGTCAGCGTTTCCCCCAGAGATTATGAAGACAGGGAGCTTTTTCACCAGGCGCTTTTGGAGGCGGTGGACGGCTTTTTGCCGGATTTGATTGTCCTTGCGGGTTTTTTGGTTGCAATTCCCACTGCCATGGTTCAAAAATATGAAAACCGTATCATCAATATTCACCCCTCTTTGATTCCCTCCTTCTGCGGAGTGGGCTGCTATGGCCTTAAGGTGCATGAGAAGGCCCTTGCGCGGGGGGTGAAGATTACCGGAGCCACGGTGCATTTTGTGACGGAGGGCATGGACGAGGGGCCCATCATCTCTCAGAAGCCTGTGGAGGTGGAGGAGAATGATACGCCTGAGAGCCTGCAGAAGCGGGTGATGGAGCAGGCAGAGTGGATTTTACTCCCCCAGGCCATCGACGATATTGCCAACGGACGTATCGCTGTGGAAAACGGCAGGGTGATCAGAAAATAAATGACAGCTGGCGCAGATTTATCGTGCGCAGGGCGGAAGTGAGGATACATAAATATGAAGGTATTGATCGTAGGGGGCGGCGGAAGAGAGCATGCCATTGCAATGAGTGTGGCCAAGAGCCCCAGGGTGGAAAAAATATATTGTGCTCCGGGAAACGCGGGCATTGGACAGATTGCGGAGTGTGTTCCCATCGGGGCCATGGAGTTTGAAAAGCTGGCAGCTTTTGCCAGGGAAAAGGCCATTGACTTTACCATTGTCGGGATGGATGACCCTCTGGTGGGAGGGCTTGTGGATGTGCTGGAGGCCGAGGGGCTTAGGGTATTCGGTCCCAGGAAAAATGCAGCTATCCTGGAGGGAAGCAAGGCGTTTTCCAAGGATTTGATGAAGAAATACAATATTCCAACCGCCGCCTATGAGACCTTTGACAATGCAGAGGATGCTCTGGAATATTTAAAAGGGGCGGATTATCCCATTGTCCTGAAGGCAGACGGCCTTGCGCTGGGAAAGGGAGTTTTGATCTGCAGGGACAGAGAGGAAGCAGAAGAAGGCGTGCGGTCTATCATGCTGGATAAGAAATTTGGCTCTGCAGGAGACCGTATGGTGATTGAGGAATTCATGACAGGAAGAGAGGTCAGTGTGCTTTCCTTTGTGGACGGCAAAACCATTAAGATCATGACCTCAGCCCAGGACCATAAAAGGGCCATGGATGGAGACCAGGGCCTGAACACAGGAGGCATGGGAACCTTCTCCCCCAGTCCCTTTTACACAAAGCAGGTGGACGAATTCTGCACAAAGCATATTTACCAGGCTACGGTGGATGCCATGGCGGCGGAGGGGAGACCCTTTAAGGGCGTTATTTTCTTTGGGCTGATGCTGACCCAAAAGGGCCCCAGGGTTTTGGAGTACAATGCCAGATTTGGAGACCCGGAGGCCCAGGTAGTGCTGCCCCGCATGAAAAATGACATCATTGAGGTGATGGAGGCCTGTGTGGACGGGCGTCTTGACCAGATAGAGCTGGAATTTGAGGATAATGCTGCGGTTTGTGTGGTTTTGGCCAGCCAGGGTTATCCGGTTTCTTATGAAAAGGGATTTTTAATCCGGGGACTTGACAGGTTTGACGGGGCGGAGGGCTATTACTGCTTCCACGCCGGCACAAAGCAGACAGACCAGGGAATCGTTACCAATGGGGGGCGGGTGCTGGGCATTACGGCCAAGGGAAGAGACCTGAAGGAAGCCAGGGCCAACGCTTATGCAGCCACAGAGTGGGTATCCTTTGACAATAAGTATATGAGGCATGACATCGGCAAGGCGATTGATGAGGCATAGAAGCCTGAGAATCTATGTGGGAAAAGGTGTGATTGGGTATGGACAGCTTGGAAATGATGAATTATTACCATGTCCCGCGCTACTGCAAAAAGTGCAACGGAGTTATGATATTCAAGGGGGTAGGAGAATATCAGTGTGAGGACTGCGGGTATGTAGACTATGACGATTACGGAAAGGTAAGGCTTTATATTGAAGCCCACAAGGGGGCCACGGCGGTGGAGATTGAGGCGGCCACGGGAGTGTCTCAGAGGGCGATTCGAAGAATGCTCAGAGAATCCCGCATTGAGGTGGCCGAGGGCTCCAAGATGTTTCTGCATTGCGAGCGCTGCGGAAAGGAAATCCGCAGCGGCAGGTTCTGCGAGGAGTGTGAGGCGAAGGTCCACAGGCATATGGAGGAGCAGCAGAGAGATAAAATGCGCAGGGATACGAGAGGCTACGGGCATTCCCAGGCAGGTGAGGAAGGACAAAGAAGGTTTATGCGGGATCGTGAGTAGTGCCGCAGAAGCCTTTTAGATACAGAATAGAAAAAAGGAAAGGACAGCATATGAAAAAGATAAAAGAGGCACGTTTAGGATTTTATTTGCCTGCAGGCTTAATGACCATGCTCCTGATTCTGCTGATGGCTTTGTTTCTGGGATGCTTTTCCATTGTGAGCCATGCGGAGAGTCAGGGTACGGTGACTGCCAACAGCGCAAATATCAGAAGAGAACCAAACTCCAGCAGTGAGGTCATAGGCAGCACCCAAAAGGACAAAAGCATCAGCATCAGAAGCCAGACCACAGGAAGCGATGGGGCTGTCTGGTATCAGGTGTTTGTGGATGCCAATACGCTTGGGTATATCCGCTCCGATCTTGTGTCCATAACAGATGGAACCACTCCGCCCACGGAGGCCTATACGGCATCTGGCACTGATACAAACACTTCCACGGATACCAATACAGGCACTGCGGATACACCGGCTGAAACAACCCCGGAGACTCCCGCTGCGGTTACGGCGGTTGAGCCCTTGAGTGCGAGCGTGACGGGCGGTCAGTCCGTGCGGGTGCGCTCCAACGCGTCCACAACCAGTCAGATTCTGACCACGGCCCAGAATGGCATGGCGCTTACGGTGACAGGGCAGGCCACAGGAACCGACGGCAATGTGTGGTATCAGGTAACCTTTATTGCCGACGGGACAGAGGTGACCGGATTTATCCGCTCCGATTATGTTTCTTTGTCGGGGGAGCTGGTTCCTGTCACGGAACAGCCTGCAGAAACCCCGCAGGAGGAGACCGAAGTGCCTGAAGAGGTGCAGGAGACAAAGGATTGGGAAACACAGCTTCAGGGGGAAGAATGGTATTTGATCAACAATGTGGAAGGGAATCAGTATTTGATTCAGGACTTGTTTGATGGTGTGGAGCAGAATGCGGCCTTGTATGAACAAAGCAATCAAAAGGTGTCCAGCCAGAGAATTGTTATTATCATACTGGTGGTTCTCTTTGTGCTTGCGGCAGGAGCGGCAGCATTTTTGGCTTACAAGATAAAAGATATGATGGATTCTGCATATTTTTCTCAGGTTGAACGGGAGACCATACGAAAAAGAAGCGATAAAGCTCAGGGTAATTCTGGACAGAAGGTAATGCACACAGTGGGAGCCGGAAAGCCGAACGGTGCAAAGCAGGCACGGCCTGCTGGAGCAAGGCCCGCAGGAAATACGGGGACAGCCCAGGCAGCGCGGCCTGCTGGAACAAGGTCTGTGGGAGCAAGACCCACAGGAAGCCAGGCAGCGTCCCAGCAGGCACGGCCTGCGGGAACAAGACCTGCGGCAGCAAAGCCTGCAGGGAGCACGGGGGCAGCTCAGACAGCGCGGCCTGCGGCGGCAAAACCTGCGGGCGCAAAGCCCGGGGCAGGCACAGAAGGGAAAGCTCCTTCCAGATCCTCTGGAGCAAAACAGTCTGGAAACGGCCAGAACCCCGGCTGGAAATCAAAGAATTTTATGGCGGATGACGACGAATTTGAATTTGAGTTTTTGAATTGGGACGGGGACGAGGAACCATAGACAAAGCGGTAAAAGCAAGGTGATTTTGCAGAAGAATGCTGACATCCTGGAAAGCAGTGCAGGATGCCGGCATTTTTTGCGGATACCGGTGCAGCGGGCAACCTATAAACTTCCTATAAACTTTCAGGCCATATTGTTGACAGTTATTTTTTGCTGTTATAATATGT
>NZ_CEWDFQ010000275.1:0-4290 GCF_982438285.1 Acetatifactor sp.
GTGTCATACATCACAGGCTCCTTTGGCGCCCGGAAATCCACCAGGGGCACAAACCCTGTCCCGCACACGTTTGCCAGGAAATAATGGGCTGCACATTTTGCACCATCCAGATACCTTTCGTCCTTTGTATATTGATAGGCCAGGGCAAAGCCGTAAACTGCCCAGGCCTGGCCTCTGGACCAGGAGGAGCCTTCCTCATAGCCCTGTCCGCCGGGCTGGCTTATCAGCTCCCAGGTATCCCTGTCAAGTATGGCTACATGACCGCTGGAGCCGTCAGGCCGAAGCAGCTTATCCAGGCTTGTCCGGGCATGAGCCCCGGCAATTCCTGCAAAACGGGGATCCCCTGTCTCCTCAGAGGCCCAAAACAGCAAGGGCAGATTCATCATGCAGTCAATAATAAACCAGGTGACGCGCTCCGGCGCATCCCATGCCCGGATAAAGCGTCCTTCGGGATTGTAGCGTCCCGCCAGCATCTGGGCAGCAAACAGGGCATTTTCTCTGGCAGCTTCGTTTCCCGTCAGGCGAAAGTCTGCTCCACAGGAAATATGATAGCGAAATCCAAAATCATGGTCATTGACCCTGAAATTTTTCAAATTTTCCACCATGCTTTCCTCTGCGCCCCGGGCTGCCTCCCTGTATTTCGCCTCTCCGGTTCCTTCGTACATCAGCCACATAATTCCCGGCCAGAAGCCATTGGTCCACCACTGGGGCGCCTTCACGCTGTAATCCTCGTAAACGCCGTTTTCCGCAATATAGGGAATTCTGCTGCCCAGTCGGTCGCATTCTGCAGAAAATTTGTCTGCCAATTTCTGATACAGTCCTTCTATCCACTGTCTGTCCTGCTTCGACCTTAAAAATTCCATGTAAATCCATGCCTCCACTTTTTAAAAAAATGCCGCCGGCTGCGGCTGCAAAGCTTTTGTCTCGCCCTTACTTTGCGCCATGCAATCAGCCTGCGGCATTTCTCATTTCTACTTTTTTATTTATTACTCTGCCTGCTGCAGATAGCTAGGCAGCATAGGAGCGACCTCATCGCTGGAAATAAATCCATCGTTATTGTCATACCATTCATTCAGATATTCTGTAATCTGATCACCGCCCGCATCTGTAAACACCTTCTGGGCATCTGCTACAGCCTGCTCCACCGTATAACTGCTGTCCAGAATTGCCTTGGTATAGGCGTCGTCAATCTGGGTGCCAATGTTTGCCTGAATCAATGCAAGGTCACTGGGCAGTGAAGGCTTGGTTTTCAGCTGATAGAAGGTGCGGCTGGGATCCAGATAATAACCGTCTGCCTCAATAACGATTTCCTTTGCTCTCTTCTGAAGCGGGTCAGATTCGTCAAATTTCAAAATGTCAGAGTAAGGGTCAAGGATACCGCTGCTGGTCATGTACATATCACCATTATAGGAAACCTCTGTCTGGAATACCTCCTGATCCTTGGGCACATAAGCGCCTGTAGCCTCGTCAATTTCAGAGTACTCATCTCCGCCGTACTTTAACATCATAATGGTTTCAGGCTTATTCAGCCAGTCAATGTATGCCATAACAGCTTCAGGATTCTCACAGTCCGCATTAATTGCCGCATTGGACTGCAGGAAGCCGCCGCCTGCAGGCTGGAAAGCGCCGTTTTCAGAAATCGGAAGAGGAATTGCCTTCAAATCTGCATCGGGATTGTTTGCCGTCACATTAGTGAGCAGACTCAAAATAGCACCCTTGCCTCCGTTTAATCCAAAGATACCGGTCTTTCCGTTAATGAAATCCTGCTGTGCCATGCTTCCATTAGAGTCCGTTGCATAGTCAGGAGACACACAGCCAGCTTCATAAAGCTCCTCCATCATGGCAACTGCATCCTCAGCCCAATCCCAATGATATACCACATCTGATGTCTCATCTGTAGGATCCTCCAAGTACCAGTCATCCTGCCATGTTCCCATTCCGCCGTACATAGCGTGAATCAAGCTGTTCATAACGCCCGCAAAGCTCAGAGCCTGGGTGTCGTCCTGGCCGTTTCCGTCAGGATCGTCAAAGGTAAACGCCATACAAAGCTCTACAAAGTCCTCTGTGGTAACAGGGTCTTCCAGACCAAGATTTTCCATCCAGTCCTTACGGACGATCAGATAATGATTGGAGCTTGCCTTATTTACCACACCAAAGGTGTACATCTGTCCATCTTCCTTGGTCAGGAAGCTTTCCAGTGCGGGATACTCCTCCAGCAGAGCCTTGTACTCCACACTGTGCTCTTCAATCAAATCGTTCAGGGGCATCAACAGTCCGTTGGAATAGAAGGTATTCATGTTATCAACGCCAAACTCCTCGATCAGATCAGGAGCGGTTCCGGATGCAAACAAAGCGTTGTATTTCTCACCGGATTCCCAGCGGGGAATTGCAATAAATTCCACATCCACAGGAGCATTTTCCTGAATCCATCTTGTCCAGCGGTTGTCCACAATCGTTCCCTCTGAAGCGGGAACATTGTCCCTGTTATAGACTGCAACCGTAATTTTGGGCCTTTCGGCATCCGCAGTCCCACTCTCCGTCTGCTCTGCGGCTGTTTCGCCCGCAGGAGCCTCCGTCTGTGCGGCAGCACTGTCGCTTGTGGCAGCAGTGCCGTCTCCTTCTGTTCCTCCGCAGGCAGCCAGGGAAAACACCATGGTTCCCGCCAACAGAAGAGACATTAGTTTACTCATTCTCTTTTTCATCATAAGCCTCCTTAAATTAATTTTTTTATCCTTTCACCGCGCCAAGCATCATACCCTTTACAAAGTATTTCTGCAGGAACGGATAGATAAGCAACATGGGAATTACCATCACCACCACACCCGCCGCTCTCAGTCCCGACGAGGTAATCGCCTGCAGGTCCTGAGGGTTTGCAGTGGCAAGCTCTGTAGTCAATACATTCATGCTCTTGATCATCTGCTGTACCAGAACGGAAAGATTCTGCTTTTCAGGACTATTGATATAAAGCATGGCGTTCATAAAGGTGTTCCAGTGGGTTACCCCGTAAAACAGGGTCAGGGTTGCCAGTACCGGCTTGGACAGGGGCAGATAGATTCTTGCCAGCAGCTTCAGCTCCCCACATCCGTCAATGATGGCTGCTTCTTCCAGCTCTGTGGGGATGTTGTTGAAAAAGGTTCTCATCACTATCATATTATAGGTATTAATAGCTCCTGTAAGCCACAAAGACCAATAGCTGTCAATCAGCCCCAGCTTCTGCACTACAATGTAGGTAGGAATCATGCCCCCGGAAAAAAGCATGGTAAACACAATCATCTTTGTAAAAAACTTATTTCCCACAAAATAAGGCTTGGACAGGGGGTAGGCCGCCAATATGGTCATCACCATGCAGATAATGGTACCCACTACTGTAATCACCACGCTGTTCCAGGTAGCCCGCACCGCCATAGTTCCTTCCAGCAGAAGCATAAAGGATTCTGTAGAAAATTCCACCGGCCACAAGCCGACCACTCCAGAATCCACCGCCTGGGCGCTGCTGAACGCAGTGGCGAACACATTGACCACGGGCAGGATACACAAAAGGGCTGCAATCCCAAGGACGACCATGCTTATTCTTTCTATTGTTTTTGCACTCAATGATTTTCTCATATGGCCCTCCTTTACCAAAGACTGGAACCAGCACGTTTTGCCAGGCGGTTTGTAACAAGTGTCAGAATCATAGCCAGAACGGACTGGAACATTCCCATTGCGCTGGTAAGGCTGAACTGCATTCCTTCAAGACCCACTCTATAAACATAGGTGCTGATTACATCGGAAATGCTGTTTACAGTAGCATTTGTCAAAACGTAAATCTGGTCGAAGCCTACGTTCACCGAGCTTCCCACCGATAAAATCATGTTGACCACAATGGTTGGCAGAATAGCCGGAAGCGTTACATGCCAAATCTGCCTGAGCCTGGATGCGCCGTCTATGGCTGCCGCATCGTACAGCTGAGCGTCAACGCCCGTCAAAGCGGCCAGATAAATAATGGCCGAAAAGCCTGTCTCCTTCCAGATGCCAGAGCCAAAATAAATAGCCAGCCAGGAACCCTCGTTATACAGATAAGGGTATGTACTTCCCGTAAAAAATTCAGTAATCGTGTTGATAATGCCAGTTTCCTGGGAAAACAGGTTGATTACCATACCGCCCACAATGGTCCAGGCAAGAAAATGGGGCAGGTACACACAGGTCTGAGTAAGCTTTTTAAACTTTTCATGCTTGATTTCATTTAACATCAACGCCACAATAATAGGAAAGGGAATTCCTATCAGGAATCTTGCAATACCCAAAAAC
>NZ_CEWDFQ010000276.1:0-4275 GCF_982438285.1 Acetatifactor sp.
CCCTCCGGCTTTTTCCGGTCAGACCGGGCGGATGCTTTTCCCATGATACCATAAATTCCCTGTTTCAACAAGCACTGAAAACCGTGCTCCGTTCTCACCGTATCCAGCCCCAGCTGATGGCGAGAAATTCTCCCAGAAAATACATGCCTCGAAGCCAGACAAGCACAGAAGCTGCAAACAGGGGAATGGCCATATCCTTTCTTTCCCTTGCGATTCTTCCTCCAATCCGCAGCGCCACGCAGATCAGCAAAACCATGGTTCCAAAGCAGGCCCTGTCCGGATAATGGGGGGACAGGATCATGGCTCCCCAGGAGAGCAGCGCACACCCCAGCAGAATCACATTTCTCCTGCCAAGCTTAAGCTTTAAGGCCCTGCCAAGCAAAAGCATGGCGCACACTACCAAAAGCGCCGGGAACAGATATTCCAGAGCCGCCTTGCTCTGGGCATATCCCCGAAGAAAGCACCTCCACAAAAGTCCGTATTGATCTTCTTTCGTCTGGGCGCTTCTTACATAGTTGCCTGGAGCGGCAATCATCATGACCCAGCCAAAAAGGCAGGAAAGGCTCCCTAGGACCATCCAGGGCTTTATTCTCTTATTTTCCCTGAAAAGAAGCACCATTACAAAGAGACTGGAAAGCCACACTGCAGGCCCCATATTTTCATTGCTCCAGCCTGCCAGAATCCCCAGTGGAACAATCCATACCCCGATTCCCGGCAGGGGCTTAATTCCTTCCTGCAAAAAGGGCTGTGCGTTTTTGCCAAAGCCTCCTGCATCTGCCAGCTCTCTTAAATAGCAGTACAAAAAGGCCAGTAAAAACACGGTGATATACAGATAATTGGCTGCCCCGGACTGCCAGAACATACTCATTTTCCAGTTGGCGTTTAGTGCAGGAAGCATACCGCAGGCAGCAAAAAAAGCAGGAAGTCTCTTGTTTCCCGCCACTGTGCATATCAAAAGGGCAAGCAAAAAGGTTACCCCACATTTAAAACATCCGCTGCGCTTTCTCCGGCCAGCAGCGTCAGCTGTAGAATACTGTGGGTCATGCTTCTTCCGCCCCAGTTAAAATAATGCCATATCTGGCTTTTAAAAATATCAGACACCGTCCTGACAGGAGTATCCTCCGCAAGAAGGGTAGCATACCACAGATCGTCCATCATAAAAGGAACGGCTCTGTGAACAGCGTACATCACAACTGCAGTCACAAGCACAAGCGCCGCTGCAATCCCCGTCAGAATACGGTTTTGTTTTCCTTTCATTTTCCCTTTTTCCCTCACTGCATCTGCCTGTCCTTAAGCTGCTGCTCAAAACGGCTTTCAATCAGCTCCAGCGCCATGGCGTACTGCTGCATCTCCCGGCTCACCTTGTCCTTGTCGTCATACTCCTTCTTGTAGCAGATGCGGTGCTCCATGCTTGCCCAAAAGTCCATGGAAAGTGTACGGAACTGCACCTCTACCGGATAGTATTCCATAGCGTCCAGACAGTGGATCGGCACTCCAAACACAATGTGGAAGCTGCGGTAGCCGCTCTTTTTGGGCTTTTTAATATAATCAGACTCCTTTATGACAATCAAATCAGCCTGCCTTTTCAAGCACTGTACCAGGTCATAGATTTCCTCCGGGAAATAGCAGATCACCCGTATGCCGGCAATGTCCATCAGATGATCCTTTGCATTCATAACACTGTCCGTCAGCGCAAGCCTCTCCAGCTTTCCCTCAATGCTTTTCTTGTCCTTAATACGGTTCTGGATATGATGAATCGGCTTTCCCGTGTCCTTGCTGTAAATGCTGTGATTCAATATTTCAAGCTTTGTCAGCATGACCTGGCTGACATCCTCATATGGCTTGATCAACTCATAATACTGCTCATTCGTCATTGGTCTTCCCACCTGTTTTCCAGCTGCTTTAAGGCCGGCTGCTGGCATCGCCGACTGCCGACCTCTTAAGCATACCTCATAAATGTGAACGATCTATGAGCATTTTCTAAAATTTGGCTTATATTTTCCTAAAGCTGCAGCGCCTTGATGCGTTCCACTGCCTCCACGGTATTCTCGTAGCTTCCAAAGCCGGTGAGACGGAAGTAGGTCTCTCCGCTGGGACCAAAGCCCGACCCCGGCGTACCCACCACATTGGCTTTTTCCAAAAGACAGTCAAAGAATTCCCAGCTGGTCATGCCTTTGGGCGCCTTCAGCCAGATATAGGGCGCATTCACGCCGCCGGACACGGTATAGCCTGCGCTCTTTAAGCCCTCCAGAATATACCTTGCGTTTTTCATATAGTAGGCCACCTGCTCCTTCAGCTGCGCCTTTCCGGCTTCCGAATATACGGCCTCTCCCGCCCTCTGCACGATGTAGGGCGCGCCATTGTATTTTGTGCCGTGGCGTCTCGCCCACAAGGAATGCAGAGACACACCCTGACACTTTAATTCCTTAGGAACTACCGTAAAGCCAAGACGCACGCCGGTAAAGCCTGCATTTTTGGAAAAGGAACGAAACTCGATGGCGCAGGTCTGGGCCCCCTGGCACTCGTAAATGCTGTGCGGCACGTCCTCCTCTGAGATATATGCCTCGTAAGCCGCATCGTACAAGATCACAGCTCCCACCTTATTGGCATAATCCACCCACTCCTGGAGCTGCTCCTTCTTCAAAACGGCTCCTGTGGGATTGTTGGGGAAGCACAGATAGATCAGGTCGGGGGTCTTTTCCGGAAGCTTCGGCGCAAAGCCGTTTTCCTCAAGACAAGGCATATAGATTACATCACTCCAGGTTTCCGTGGTCTCGTCATAGGTGCCCGTTCTGCCCGCCATCACATTGGAGTCCACATATACGGGATAAACAGGGTCACATACTGCGATCTTGTTGTCCAGGCTGAAAATTTCCTGAATATTGGCACAATCACATTTCGCTCCGTCCGACACAAAAATCTCGTCGGCGCTGATGCTGCAGCCCCGGGCCTCGTAATCGTTTTTTGCAATGGCATTTCTAAGAAATTCATATCCCAGATCAGGCGCATAGCCATGGAAGGTTTCCGCATGTCCCATTTCGTCCACCGCCTTGTGCAGCGCCTCAATGATCACCGGCGCCAAAGGCTGGGTCACGTCTCCAATTCCCAGGCGAATCACCTTTTTATCAGGATGCGCTGCCGAATAAGCGTTTACCTTCTTTCCAATGGTGGAAAAAAGATAGCTCCCGGGCAGCTTCAGATAATTTTCATTCAGTTTAAACATAATGCTCTCCTCTCTTCGTTTTCACTCTGTAGGCGTTTGCGAAACTGGCTGGCAAAGTCACGAACCTGGTCATAATAACCAAAAACGGGTTCCGAAGCAGTGGCTAGTCACCCTTTTTTTGGTTATTATGACCAGTTTCTGGTGCTGCATATTTCATAAGCAGACCCTTGCTGACCGCCGGTACTTAGGCTGCGTACTTTGCAGCCTTAGGTACCGCTGCAGTCAGCTCGGAGCGAAAGCGTGTCTGTGTTGAAATATGCAGCATACACAGCTGGGAACACAAAATTTTTATTCCACAATTCTTTGACTTCTCCCTCAAAAACCGTTTCCGCGGGACCTGTCATATATACCAGGTTCTGTTCACGGTCCCATTCTATCATAAGCTCGCCGCCTAATAGTTTAACAGTAATCGAAGGTTCCGTCAATTGGTTCAGCACACAGGCTACAGCCACCGCGCAGGCGCCGGTGCCGCAGGCTAAGGTTTCTCCCGTTCCCCGCTCCCATACCCGCATGGATACGGTCTTTCGGTCTATGATTTCCACAAATTCCGTGTTTACCCTGTTTGGAAAACAGGGATGATTCTCAAAGAAAGGGCCGATCTGCTCCAGCTTTAGCTCCTTCACGCCCTTGGTGAAAATAACCGCGTGGGGATTTCCCATGGAGACACAGGTCATCCGGTATTCCTTCCCCTCCACCAGGATGGGCTCATCCACCGCTTTGTCCCCGGAAACCAGAACCGGTATCTGTGCAGGAGAGAGCACAGGGCTTCCCATGTTTACACGCACAAGGGTCACCTCGCCTCTCTCCTGCGTTCTCCCCGCCTTTTTTTCCACCGTCAAATCCAGATACTTTATCTGCCCGGCGCTGACGATACTGATGCGCTCCTTGTCGGTCATCCCGTTATCATACACATACTTTGCCACGCAGCGTATGCCGTTTCCGCACATTTCCGCCCTGCTGCCGTCGGCATTGTACATCTCCATCTCAAAGTCCGCCTCCGCAGATGGATTAATAAAAATCAGGCCGTCTCCGCCCACTCCAAAGTGGCGGTC
>NZ_CEWDFQ010000277.1:0-4242 GCF_982438285.1 Acetatifactor sp.
ATTCTATAGACAGCTCCCCTATCCTTTCTGCCTGAATACTGGAGCCAAAGATTTATATATAACATTATACACAGAATATAGGATGATTACAATAAATTGTCCCTGCTGTGAAAGGCAGGGACACCTATATTTTATTTATCAAACACTAAAGTTAAAAAATCCAACCCATATACAGCAATGTAATCCTTAAGGATCATAAATACAGGATATAGATCTGTTCTGTAATGGTACTTTCTTATCTCCCTGCAGCAGGATAATGCTGTTTTGAACAAGGGGTTGGCATCCAAGCAATACTTCAGATATCCATCAAATTTCAGATAGGGATTAAAAATGTAGCTGTAGTCATACCTTATGGCAGGCAGCAAACGTTCCTCACTTATCGAAAAATGATCCGAGAAGCTCTGTGAATATATCTTCAGGCGGCTCTTCGGGGCCAGGCTCATCGGCTTGGTCTCCACTACTGCCCTCTCTTCCTTCTCCGCGAAAGGGATAAGCGTTGCTTTCAGCGGATGTACTACTGCTCTCTTCCGGACTTTTAGCTCCCTGTGTTTCAGGGGATGCATCAGATCCTTGGATTTGCCCAGCTGGTGCATTGGAAGCCAGTTTGCAGACCTTCTCCTCAAGCTGGTTTATCCGAGATATAAGATAAATCCGGTCCTCTTCTAAAAGGTCAGGGTTACAGCATTTGATTAAGGTCAGCATTGTGTCCATAAACGGATTCAGAGTATTGCGGATTGTTTCTTTTAGCTTACAGAACTGGTCAACATACCAGAACAGCAGCTCAATCCTTACATCTTCTATAACCGTTAAGAGGCATTCCCTGAAGGATTCAGGGCATTGCCCATCTCCTGCCGTCCCTCCACATTTTGCTATGATACAGTCAGCAAGGCACTGGATCATGTTTTCTGTAAGCTGGGATAAATTATTGCCCTCCTCATAGATTTTCTTCAGGCAGTTAATTCCTGCAGAAGGATCTTCCCTGATTATGCACTCTATAAGCTCAAAAGTGACCGATTCATCAAGCAGGCATAGAGTGTCTGTTACATAGCTGCCTGTCAATACATCGCAGGATATGATCAGCCGTTCGCAGATACTCAGGGCATCCCGCATTGAACCCTCCGCCTGTCGCGCAATAAGTTCCAGGGCTTTTTCTTCGTATTCTTTGCCAATATCATCCAGTACATAAGCCAGGCGGCGGCTGATTGTCTCAGGCGTCAGTGTCGAAAACTGGTAAATGGAGCTTCGTGAACGTATCGTTGCAGGTATTTTATGCATTTCTGTCGTGCACATGATAAAAACACAGTGGTCAGGGGGTTCCTCTATGGTTTTGAGGAGCGCGTCAAATGCGCTTGCTGACAAATTGTGGACTTCATCAATGATATATATCTTTTTGGGGAGGACGGAAGGCATGTACATTGTTGATGATACAAGTTCCTTGATGTCCGCAATCGTATTATTCGATGCCGCATCCAGCTCTATGAAGTCCATTGTTTTGCCTTCAAGGATCATCCGGCAGTTACGGCACTCGTTGCATGGGCCATCGGACGTCGGGTGTTCACAGCATATGGCCCGCGCCAAAATTCTTGCAATTGTGGTCTTCCCAGTCCCCCTATGCCCGGCAAACAGGTACGTACTTGAATATTTACGGGCATCGATCTGTTTCTTTAGAGTTAGAAGGTTCTGTTCCTGGCCGGAGACTTCTGATAATGTTTGCGGCCTATAAGTTGTATGTAGCATAAGGTCCTCCTTCTTCGGTAAAATTTACAATGTTGCGTAAAAGATTGAAATAGTCATTTTTCGTATAATTCTTCTTCTTTAAGTGGTGTTGCCCCATGCGCATAATTTTGTATGCTTCTGTCGGCGTGTACAGGTTTGCCGGGTAAATGCTTTTATCTATCCCGGCATTATTTATCGTGCTTATGCAGTATGCATAAAAAGGATAGGTGACAAGCTTAATATTCCATACCGGTCGGCTACTGTTTACTTCATAAAAGTTTTCCCGGTCTTTTTCCTTTAGGGCATGCATGGCTTTCAGGAGATCAGGTTTTTCCTGTATCTGGCATAAAAGCCGGTACTGCTCCTTGTATCCCTCTAGCAGTTCCTGTTCCCGTAGGTACAAGTAGGGCGCGTTTCCTGTCAGGTAGGATATGAACCCGGCATCACATGCAGAGACTCCCTGCATTTTTAGGAAATCAGTCATTGCCTCATCGCTGAGTGGCCTGAGGCATATCGTACAGCACCGGCTCCTGACAGTCGGGATCAACGTATTGGAATCAGCCAAGAAAATGAGGATATTGTCAGGGCGGTCTTCCAGTGTTTTCAAAAGCTTGTTTTGTGTCGGGACCGTGATCGTATGTGCCCTGTTTATGAGTATGACTTTTTTATTTCTAATGCAGCTCCTTAAGCTGAATTCAAATATGCGGCCAACTTCTTCAGCGTTTATATCCTGTTCCTGCCCTGCCATATAGAAATCAGGGTTCTTTTTCAGGTCTTTTTCTGTAGTGGAAAGAAGCCTTGAGGCGATATGCATACCTAACTCTTTTTTCCCGAGGCCGCTTATGCCGCTTAGGATCAACCCTGGAGGGTCTGCCATAGAAAGATAGCCCTCAATAGAACCCAATGTATTTTTATGTATAAGATATTGCAGGTCCATTTTTCCCTCCTTCTCCATCATGCGGAAAATAAAGGTACGAGCCATATTCTTGTGAAAATACAGCACCTTTTTCACCTTTATGCTTCCTGAATATCTGGTCCATATCAATCAGCTTTCTATAGATCTCATATGCTGAGTGTATGATTGACGCTTCTCTTGTCATTGGTTTCCCGTATGTGTCATGGGCTGCATGTACCATGTTGTATAGCAAATTCCGTTCTTGTTCTGACAGGAAAATAGATGAGCCTATTAGGCATCCCTCTATAACCTGGATGCTCAGCATTTCCCTCGTAAGTAAAACCGTACAGCTTATCCTCCGGGAATCTGGGTAAGGAGTGTACCGCTTGACATCCCCGATCGCCGCTAGTATGGAACCTGTAATAACTAAATCAGGATCAATAACAGAATTTTGATCATACTGCGGATATACAAGGCTGTTGTGAGACCGCATGATCTGGACCGCAATGCTTGTGACGGAGACAATCTGTACTAAAACCGCACCGTTATAGCTGCCCGGTCCTTTTAACGCAAGCGGCGCTTCCCTAAGTGGACCCTCATATTTATCTAATATAATCCCAAGAAGTTCCTTATAAACGCCATTGTTTACCTGTTCCGACATCTTCCGCAGGGCACGCATGTATTTCCCTTTTAAAGGCTCCTCAAGACTGAAAACGTAATCTTCTATCTGGTAGCCCGTTGCAACCTTAATCTTGCTGATGATTAGTTCTGTCTGTCCTGTATTGCCCTTTAGCACGTCCCCTGTTACCCTGACAACAGTATTTTTCAGATTCTCTGCTGCTGGGTCCATATTCTGTTCCCATATCCGGCCTGATAACATTCCAGTCTTATCTGCTAGTGTCAGGTGGTAATAAGGGATGCCGGATTCTTTTGTGCTCCTTTTCTCTATATTTTTTAAATAGAAATTTTCCTCTACTGTGCCTGCGAGATAGTCATCTATCTGCGCAATGTATATTTTTTTCAATGTCATCCTCCTTTTGTTGCTTTTGTCTGTTTTTTATGTCCGATAGCAGTCTGCCATAATAATTGCTGATCAGTTCGTTTAATTTTCCATCGTTCGGATAAGAAAACAGTTGGTTATCATCTTGTTTTAGCAATGAACTTTTAACCCCTTTTATCCTGGACAGATAAATCTCACCGCACCGTGCGAATATCTCTGTCCTTTTAAGATAGTATTTCAAATTATATTTCCCGGATTTGCTGACATGCCTGATTCCTTTGATTTCATCTTCTTTGATCCTTTGCATTAAAAGGTATTGGTATCTGTCTGCAATTGTAGAAAACCCGAAATTGCTTGACAGGTTGCCCAACAGGTCATCTATTAAGTGGAATTGCTCATGGATACAGGAATCAGGATGGCGTATGTCAACAGCCAATGTCCCATAGAAAGGGAAATAGAGGCCCTTCGCCCTATGCCTTCCCAGTTTCCGGAAGCGGATACTTTTCCCCGGGTATTTTAAGCAGGAAAAAATGTCCCTGTTGATGAGCATGAACTCATTGGCAACGGACCTGACTTTTCCGAGGTCAACACCTTCATCATATTCAACAAAGTCAAAATACTCATTTAATGG
>NZ_CEWDFQ010000278.1:0-4204 GCF_982438285.1 Acetatifactor sp.
GTAGAGCACCTCTGCCTTGCTGACGGCAAATTCAAAGCCCTCCCGCCGCATATTTTCAATGAGGACGGAGAGATGAAGCTCGCCCCTGCCGGATACCTTAAAGCAGTCGGGAGAGTCCGTCTCCTCCACACGCAAAGATACGTCCGTATTCAGCTCCCGGAACAGCCTGTCCCGCAGATGGCGGCTGGTAACATACTTTCCTTCCTTGCCGGCCAGTGGAGAATCGTTTACCATAAACTGCATGGCGATGGTGGGCTCGCTGATTTTCTGGAAGGGAATGGGCGCGATATTTTCCGGAGAGCAGAGGGTATCTCCGATGTGGATGTCGGCGATTCCAGAGATCGCCACAATGGAACCGATGGAAGCCTCCTTTACCTCAACCTTATTAAGTCCGTCAAATTCATAGAGCTTGCTGACCTTTACCCTGGTCTGCTTGTCCGGCTCATGATGGTTGCAGATCACCACATCCTGATTGACCCGTATGGTGCCGTTGTCCACCTTGCCCACGCCGATGCGGCCTACATATTCATTATAGTCGATGGTGCTGATGAGCACCTGGGTGCCGGCGTCGGGATCCCCTTCGGGGGCAGGAATATAGTTTAAAATGGTTTCGAACAGCGGCTCCATGCTGGTGCCGGGCTTTTCCGGTTCCATGGAGGCAACTCCGGCCTTGGCCGAGGCATAGACGAAGGGGCAGTCCAGCTGAGAATCGTCGGCATCGAGCTCCAAAAACAGCTCCAGCACCTCGTCCACCACCTCCTCCGGTCTGGCCTCCGGGCGGTCAATCTTGTTGATGCACACAATGACAGGAAGCTTCAGCTCCAAAGCCTTTCTCAATACAAATTTTGTCTGAGGCATGGCTCCTTCAAAGGCGTCCACTACCAGAATAACGCCGTTTACCATCTTCAGAACCCGTTCCACCTCGCCGCCGAAATCAGCGTGGCCGGGAGTGTCAATGATATTGATTTTGGTGCCCTTGTACATAACGGCCGTATTTTTGGAAAGAATGGTAATGCCCCGTTCCCGCTCCAGGTCATTGGAATCCATCACGCGCTCGGCGATCTCCTGACCGGCCCTGAATACGCCGCTTTGCTTTAAAAGCTCGTCCACCAGGGTGGTTTTTCCGTGGTCTACATGGGCTATGATGGCAACGTTTCTAACATCTTCTCTTTTTTGTCTCATCTCAAACTCCGTTCCGGAACGCTTTTTGCGGATTCTTGTCGATATTTGTCGATCCTTACAGAAATGCCACAGTGTTTGTTCCCTATTGTCAACCAATTATTCTGTCGAATTTTCAAACTGTTACAGTATAGCACCAATTTTTGCCGGATGCAAGGAGAATAAGGGTTCATTTCGGGTTTTATTGGCTTTTCATCTTTATTTTAATGAGAAATAAATCGGTTTTTCGCGTAGTTTGGCGGATTGCGCGATATTTTAGGGTACTATTTTGACCTGAAATAGAGTATAAATAGTATTGCATTACAGGTTTTGTTACCGGAAAAATTCTTAAAGTGTAAGAAGGGAGAACTGAAAATGACAGATAAGGTAATGGAAAACAATCAGGTAACGGTTATGGGGGAAATTATCAGCCAGTTTACCTATAGCCATGAGATTTTCGGAGAAGGATTTTATATGGTGGATGTAAAATGCAAGCGTCTCAGTGAGAGCTATGATATCATACCGGTGATGGTTTCCGAACGGCTGCTGGACGTGACTGCTGACTATATAGGAATGCTGATCTGTGTCAACGGGCAATTTCGTTCCTACAACCGGCATGAGGAAAGAAAAAACAGACTGGTGCTTTCTGTGTTTGCGAGAGAGGTCTCCTTTGTAGATGAGCTGGAGGAGAGCTCTAAGAGCAATCAGATTTATCTGGACGGGTATATCTGTAAGGAGCCTGTTTATCGGAAAACACCCCTGGGACGGGAGATTGCGGATCTTTTGCTGGCAGTGAACCGTCCTTATGGGAAGTCGGACTACATACCCTGCATCTGCTGGGGAAGAAATGCCCGTTATGCCAACCACTTTAAGGTGGGAGAGCGGTGCGCCATCTGGGGCAGGATTCAGAGCCGTGAATATATGAAAAAGCTGGATGAGGAAAATGTGGAGAGAAGAGTTGCCTTTGAAGTGTCTGTGAGCAAGCTGGAGCTTTTGACGGAGGAAGCATAGGGATACTTTGGGAGGAATGCGGCAGAAGTTGCCAACCCTGGAAAAATATGATATGATAAATATCATGTTTTCTGAAAAATACTGTGAGGTGCAACATGGGTAAAGGATTGGTTCATATTTATGCCGGAGACGGACGGGGAAAATCACCTGCAGCAATCGGGAGAGCCGTTATGGCGGCGGTGGAGGGCAAAAGTGTTGTCATGATTCAATTCCTGAAGGGAAGAGGACTTGGCGATTCTGACTTTCTGCGCAGAATGGAGCCTGAGATCAAATTGTTTCGGTTTGAGAAATCCGACGAAAACTTCGCAGAGCTTTCCGACGAAAAAAAGCGGGAAGAGATTATGAATATCAGAAACGGCATTAACTTTGCCAAGAAGGTATTGTCTACGGGAGAGTGTGATCTTTTAATATTGGACGAGGTATTGGGCCTTGTGGAGAAGGGGATCATCACGGTGGAGGACTTAAAAAACCTGCTGGAATGCAGGGGGGAGACCAGCGTAATCCTTACGGGTATTTCCTTAAACGACCAAATCTGCATGCTGGCCGATCAGGTTTCCAAGATAGAGACATTGAAATTTAAGGTGTGGGAATAAATGACGGCAGACTGCAGCCCTGCCTTCAGAAAACCGTTGACAGCAGATAGGGAAAATGATATGATACAAGAAAATAAGGAAGATAGAGGTTGCGTGTTTCAAGAGTATTTTTTCTGATGTGGCAGGCACAGCTGAAGAAGGAAGAAAGGGAAATGCGCCGAAAGAGGAGATTGCCTGCAAATCAAATCTTGGGCATGCGGTTAAGAGCCGTATGACTGTCATCTGCTGTAAGGGCGGCAGATGGGGCGCTATCAAGTGGATATTCCATTGGTATATCATCCGCCAGCGCTTAACACGCTGGCGTTTCTGTTCACAGGGGTATCATTTTTTGAAGCATGGACCGATGCCGCAGAACGGCATAAGAATGGAGGATGTGTATGGCGGTTTTTAAAGGAGCAGGCGTGGCCATTGCGACGCCTATGAAGGAAAACGGGGAAGTGGATTACGGGCAGTTTGACAGGCTGCTGGAATTTCAGATTGAAAATGGAACGGATGCCATTATCGTGTGCGGCACCACAGGTGAGGCCTCTACGCTGACCCACGAGGAGCATCTGGATGTGATCGGACATTGTGTAAAGACGGTTGCAGGCAGGCTTCCCGTGATTGCAGGCACCGGCTCCAACTGTACGGAGACGGCGGTTTATCTCTCAACCGAGGCCCAGAAGCTTGGCGCGGACGGCGTTCTGCTGGTGAGCCCTTATTACAACAAGGCGACGCAGAACGGCCTGTATGCGCACTTTAAGACGGTGGCCCAGGCGGTGGATGTGCCGGTGATTCTCTACAATGTGCCCAGCCGTACGGGATGCAACATTCTGCCGGAGACGATTGTCAGGCTCTGCAGGGATGTGGAAAATATCGCAGGAGTCAAGGAAGCCAGCGGAAATATCAGCCAGATAGCACATCTTGCGGCCATTGCAGACGGCTGTGTGGACATTTATTCAGGAAATGACGATCAGATTGTACCCATTCTGGCCCTGGGAGGAATCGGTGTGATTTCTGTTTTGTCCAATATTGCGCCCAGGCAGACCCATGACATCTGCCAGAAATTTTTGGACGGGGACGTGGAGGGAAGCAGAAAAATGCAGCTGGAGGCCATGGAGCTGTGCAGCGCGCTGTTTTGTGAGGTAAATCCCATCCCGGTGAAGAAGGCGTTAAGCCTGATGGGGATGTGCTCCGGTGCCCTCCGGATGCCTTTGACCCAGATGGAGGAGCCTAATGCACAGAGGCTTGAAAGGGCTATGAAGGCATACGGCATTTTATAAGTAAATGACAGCTGGGCTTTTGGCCTGGCTGTGTGGTCCCGCCTGTTAAGTTTACGGGCGGGATTCTTCATAATAGGGGAAAGTCTGCTGTTTAAGGGCAGGAATAAGAAACAGGAAGGCATGGTAAGAAAAATGATAAGAATTATTATGAATGGATGCAATGGAAAAATGGGACAGGTA
>NZ_CEWDFQ010000279.1:0-4181 GCF_982438285.1 Acetatifactor sp.
TTAGAAGCATTAGCAAATTTTAACTAATGCAGAATCATGTACTGCTGAAGGCGCTGAAAAAAGCTTCCGCTAAAATCAATGTATCACAGGGCACGAGGGAAAAGACCTTGGCCCCTGCTTTTGGTCCGGAAGCTTGGAAACAGGAGGAATTCCAATGAAAGAACCTGATGCTGCCGAAAGGAGTATGA
The DNA here is from genome assembly GCF_982438285.1 of Acetatifactor sp. Classification (NCBI taxonomy): domain Bacteria; kingdom Bacillati; phylum Bacillota; class Clostridia; order Lachnospirales; family Lachnospiraceae; genus Acetatifactor; species Acetatifactor sp. Next base: position 189 of record NZ_CEWDFQ010000279.1, read on the forward strand.
TTGATTCCCTGGAGCAGATGCAGAAGGCAGGCGCAAAATTTTTTGTGGATGGAGAGCCGGTTTCCTTTGATGAGGCGCTGAAACGCACCGTCAGGGAGGAGCATGCTTACATGGCGGATTATATTGTAAGTCCTGCGGGAAAAGTGGAGCAGGTGCGCTTTGACAAGGTGGATCTGCCGTAAAATGTCAGTACAATTTCTGACAAAATGCCGCTTTTGATGTAAGGCAGCAGAAAGCGTGATTTGGATGCTTTTTGCTGCCGGCATAAGGATTGCCTCTCATGCTGAAGGACTGCGCATATCAGCTGCGCAGATTAATAGAAAAAGTGGCAATTTGTCATATTGTGTGATAGAATATAACTGTTCTGCCCCACGGCCGGTATTTGGCGGGCGGCATGGACAGTTATATTCAGGAACACGAATTATTTTCAGAAAGGTACATTATGAAAAGGAAAATTTTACCGGTTATCGTAGCTCTGCTTTTAATTGCTGTGATCGGAGGCGTCTGGCTTGGCGGCAGGCTGTATGACAGATATTCCTACAGCAGGGAGCGGGCTGATCTGGACGCGTATTTTCAGGTATCGGGGGAACAGGCGGCGATCATCCTGCAGGATGAGATGGTGGAGGAAAAAGCCATAGTCAGGGATGGCATCTGCTACTTTGACTTGGCAACGGTGCATAAATATTTCAATGAAATCTTTTATGCAGACCGCAGTGAAAATCTGCTTTTGTATACAACGGCAGTGGAAACCTACCGGTCAGGAATTGGAGAGAGCAGCTATTCTTCCAATACGGACAGCCAGGATTACGGCTATGCCATCAGCTTTATAGAGAATGACACGGTGTATATAGCAGCGGATTATGTGAAAAAATTTACCAATCTTTCCTATGAGATTTACGACAGGCATGTGCAGGTCTATACTCAGTGGGGAGAAAAGCGGTTGGCCGATGTGAAAAAGGATACCTGGGTGAGAGAGCTGGGAGGGGTAAAGAGCCCTATTCTGCGTGATCTTTCTGAGGGCGAGCAGGTAGAGATACTGGAGGAGATGGATACCTGGAGCAAGGTAAAGACAGCGGATTCCATCATCGGATACGTGGAGAACAAACGGCTTGCCAATGAGAGCACTGTACAGGAGACGCCGGTGACGGATTACACAGCGCCGGAATATACGTCCATAGCCATGGAAGGGAAGGTAAGCCTGGGATGGCATTCCATCGGGGGTGCAGCCGGAAATGATACCCTGGAGAGCATGGTGTCCGGGACGAAGGATATGAATGTAATTGCTCCTACTTGGTTTAGCTTAAATGATAACGAAGGGAATTTCAGGAGCTTTGCAAGCTCGGAATATATACAAAGGGCTCATGCCATGGGAATTCAGGTATGGGGCGTCTGGGACAATTTTAATTACCGCAATGAGACAGGCGCGCAGGTGGATGAGTATCAGGTGCTGTCGGTTACCTCAAAGCGCCAGAAGCTTGTCCAGGGAATCGTAGATACGGCGCTGAGCCTTGGCCTTGACGGAATCAATCTTGACTTTGAGCAGCTGGGCGTGGACAGCGGAACGCATTTTGTACAGTTTTTGAGAGAGCTTTCTGTTTTGTGCCGCTCTAATGGCCTGGTGCTCTCGGTGGACAACTATGTGCCCTTCAATTTTAATGATCATTATCGTCTGGATATTCAGGGACAGGTGGTGGATTATGTGATCATTATGGGGTATGACGAGCACTGGCACGGAAGCGGGAACCCGGGAAGCGTTGCAAGCATTGACTATGTAAGCAATGGAATTGCCAAGACGCTGGAGGAGGTGCCTGCCGGGAAGGTGGTAAATGCCCTGCCCCTGTATACCATTCTCTGGAAAACAGAAGGGACAACCGTGACAGATGAATATATCACCATACGGAACACAGAAGAATTTTTAACACGCATGAATGTTACGCCTCAGTGGGATGAGGAAACCTGCCAGAATTATGCAGAATGGTCGGAGGGAACGGCAACCTATCAGATATGGATTGAAGATGAAGACTCCATCAGTGTGAAGCTGAATGTGATGAGCGCCCAGGGAATCGGAGGCGTTGCCGTGTGGAGACTGGGATATGGAACAGAAGGAGTCTGGGAGCTGATTTCAGCTTATGTAAATTCCTAGAAGCTCCTGCAGTCATCGTGTATGAAATACAGAGGCCGGAAAACCTGTTAAGGGTTTCCGGCCTCTCATTATGGCTATTTTACTGATCGTTTCAAGCCATAGCTTCCTCCAAGACAAATTACAGCTGCAGCAGCAAGCCACAGAATAAGATTGCTTTCCCCTGTTTTGGGAACATCGTCATACTCGTCTGCATCAGAGGACTGTGAAGCTTGAGTGGTTTGGGCTGAAGACTGCGAGCTGGACTCCTGTGCCGGTGCGGTGCTCTGCTGTGTGCTTTCAGAAGCTGTGCCGGAAGGAGTGGTGCTGTAATCCTTCTCCTCTGTTTTTACGGTGCCATTTGTAATCACCAGTTTTCCTGCCGCTACATTATAAAAATCATAGTAAGTGGTCAGGTTATCTTTTCCGATCAGATGGCCTACGGTGCCTGCAACGGTTACATTAGCATTGATATCGGAGGAGCCCAGAATCTGCAGGGTGGAAATACTGTTGTTAAAGGTAACACTGGAGGTGTCATATACATAAGCGTTTGTGATATCTCCGTTGACAGCCGCAACACTGCTTCCCAGCACATAGCAGCTGTCGATTCCGTTTGTGGTCACTACAACAGTGGAGGCGTTGTTCAGGGTCAGATTGCCCAGGCGCGCATTGAGTGTGACATTGAGCGTACCTGTGCCGTCGATGACTACGGTGTCTCCATCCTTGATATCCTGCTGCATATAGTAGAGCTCCCGATGCTCTGCATTGTCATCCCAGGATGAGCCTTTCTGGAACCGCCATTCGTTGTCGCCGGCCACGTACCTTACATAGTAGGCTGCAGGCTCCGCCGCAGAAGCGGTAAGCACATTGCCGCCGGGAAACACCACAAGCAGGGCTGCAGCAGCCACAAGAGAAATAAATTTTTTCAGTTTTTTCATAGTTTGTCCTCCTGACACAAAAATTGTTTTTTATTTTGAACCTTTTGGGTCTATTGGGTCAAAGGCAGATAGCTGTCTCCCTGTGCCGTTTCTTTGGCGACGACCACGAACCGCCCCTGCTCCACATGATAGACGCAGGTGGAGAGCGTCAGGAAACGGTCGCCGAACTGGGCGCTGACTCCGGTGTCATACAGTGACATTGCCATAATGTTTTCGTAAAAGTCATCAAATTCTTCCTGGGTGTCGGCCTGGAAAAACTGATAAAACTTAAATACCTGATCACTCTTTTTGTAGACCTGTGAACGAAACACGGCGATGACCTCATAAATGCGTTCACAGTCCTTTGTATACAAGAGAATCTGGCTGTGCTCTTTACAGTAGTCGGGGTCCTCATAATCTGTCAGGTTGCCGAACATTTCGCCGGAGCGCATATTGTGGCCGTGTATGATCAGATTTGTGGTCAATGGGTCCAGACTGCTGTCGGTGTCCAGAATCAGACTGCCGTTTTGATTGTCATTTCCCTCAAAATCCCGGTAAAGGTAATAATTCTCGTCCCGGGGTGTCCACATCACCGGATAATCTATATTGGTGCCGGGTATCTGCAGCCACGCAGCCATATCCTCATTTGCGAGAAAGCTGTCACGGTAGGGATTCACAACGGCTGCCGGAGCCTCCGTGGCGTCCCCGGAAGCATTTTCCTGTTGGGCTGTCTGCGTCTCCTCGGGCAAAACGTTTTCATCGGAGGCGCTTTCATTCTGGGATGGGGCATCGTCCGGGCTGCTCTCTTCCCTGCTGCCATCCTCTATGGCCTGGGCCGAGAGGCGGCAGGCCTCCAGCGTATCCTTGGCCTGCTTGTCCGAAATGGCATTTCCCACAAGGAGCACACAGACCGCTGCCAGGCATCCGGCCCCGATTACGCCCAGCAAAAGGGCAAAA
>NZ_CEWDFQ010000280.1:0-4097 GCF_982438285.1 Acetatifactor sp.
ATTTATATCCTTTCCGGAAAATAAAAGTATGAATTCTGTCTCACTGCGAAGGGGCCGCATATATACGGCCCCTCTCCCGACTGTCCTTATTACTGGTTCAGAATCTTACCAACCTCTTCATTCATCTTCTCAATTCCCTCATCAATGCTCATCTCGCCTGTCATAATGCTTCCATGATAGGAATCCAATATAGAGTTGATTTCAGACACATGCTCGCCATAGGGAACCTCAAGGTACAGATTGCTTACATTTAAAGCCTCCTTGCTTGCCTCGTCCGTAGGGAATCCGTCCAGGGTTGCAATGGTCTCCAGGGTAGATTCCATCTGAATGGACGGGAAATTGCCAGTGCTGCTTAATATCGCGGCACCCTCTTCTCCGCTTACCCATTTGATGAATTCCCATGCAGCATCCTTCTGATCGCTCTCAGATGCAATGCCCAGGGCTGCAACTGCGCCCAGTGTGGAGCCTGGCTCAACACCCTCGGCATGAGGATACTTCACAATTCCCCAGTTGCCGCACAAATCTGCGTCATACTCGCCGCTCTCCAGACTGCTAATCAGCGTGGCAATGTACCATGAGCCCTGATTCATCATGGCTACATCTCCGCCGGAAAAGGCTGCGGAATAGTGCAGTCCCTCGGTTTTCAGGTCGGTATATTTTCTGCATACGCCGTCCGCTTCCTGATTTAAAACCATTTCATAATAGGGCTTGAAGAAAGAATATTCACCGTCAAGAATCGTATGCTCGCCATCCAAAACAGCGAACAGCTGAACCGCGCTTCTCCATGTGTGATAATGTGCGCCGTATACCTGAGAGCCAAAGGTGGTGTCCGTCATTTCCCTTGCAAGGGCGTCATACTCCTCAAAGGTCATATCATTGGTGGGATAGTCAACGCCTGCTGCGTCGAACAGATCTTTATTGTAATAAATCACCCAGAAATCACTCCTGAAGGGTATCTCATACAGACTGCCATCTACCGTCAGCTGCTCCGGAATTCCGGAATATCTGCTTAAATCAATGCCATCCCTTTCTATGTAATCATCCAGTGCAATAATAGCGCCCTTCTGAACCAGGGTCGCATACCCCGGAACATCCTTGTTGGTTACAATGTCAATATCCGTTCCTGATCCTGAGAGCTCTGTCGCCAAAACCGTCTGGTAATCTGTAGAACCCAAGTCTACCATTTCAATCGTTACATTCGGAGCGACCTCTTTATATCCTTCTACCAGCGCACTCCAATAAGGTGTTGTAGCCTCGTCCCAGATAGCCCATTTCAATGTAATCTCTTCGCCGGATACATCTGCTTCTGCATCTGCCGCAGGCGCTTCAGAAGATTCCGCAGACGTGCTTTCAGAGCTGCTTTGCGTCTGTCCTTCACTGCCGCAGCCGGTAAACACAGCGGCGATCATTACCGCCGTCATCAACATGCTTAACGCTTTCTTTTTCATATAATACCTCCTGTTTCATATTCTCAATGTAATTCAAGTATACTTAAAATCAAAATTCAGGTACATGGAATAAATTTATATTTTATTCAAATTTCTTTTACAATTTTCCAGCCGGAAAATGAAAGAGCTTCCAAAATCTGCACTATTTTTTAATATGATGTAATTTTTTAAGTTATCCGCTCTCTGCTTCCCCACTCGGACCGAAATATGATATACTTGATATAATTATTGCAAAAACAGGAGATTTCTATGGCTCAAAAAAAAGAAAAGGAACGGTCTTTGAGCAAGACAAGCCGCCCCTTCGGCAGGATTCAGAAAAGGATTTTGTTTCTCACTGTTTCCTGCCTGTTTGGCATGTGTCTGATTATCAGCTTTGCCAGCTATTATATTTTTCAAAAATATCTGCAGCACAGCTTGATTCAATCAACTGAGACCAACTTGAAGCTTTTAACCGATACCATCAACGGCAGCATGGACAATGTCTACCTTATGGTGCGCTTCCTTCAGACCAATTCTGAGGTGGCGGAATATATTGAGAACAATCCCAACCCAGACTCCGTTCTCTCTGTATCCACCTATGAAAGAATCAATGAGGAGTACAACAACAACGCTTCCAGTGCCTATATGCCCCGGGTGGCTGTAATTACCAGCGATCATTTCCTGCAGATTGTCAGCGCCTCCTACTCTTCCACAAACGATCTGGCACAGGAGGTTCCCAGGCTTTCCTTTTTTCAAGAGCTTTTGGAGGATACCTCCTACAATTTTTCCACCGGTCTGATCAAGGACCCTTTTTACCGCAAGGGCAGAGCCGTCCTTCCCATCATCCGGCCCATCACCTATCAATATAACTCTGTTCAGGGAGGCTACCTGTTCATTGAGGTATCCACAGAGCTGTTTGCCTCCCCCTTAAAGCGTTACAATGTTGCAGAGGACAGCGACATCTATCTGACCCTGGGAGATCACAGCTATGTTTACCACGGGGGCGCCTTCGAGGAATTGGATGTATCGTATGAAATGCTTAAGGACCTGACTGAATCTGCCATAACAGACAATATCAGGGTAACCAAGATAAGAACATCGGACAGCAGAAACCGGATCGTTGTGACCTCAGCCTTAAATATGCCGGACTGTTACATCAGTCAGAGCATTTCCCATTCGGAGCTGTTTAACCAGCAGCTTTTGTGGTGGGCCATTTTAGCAGGCATTCTCATCGGGATTTTGGGAATCGGCATCCTTCTTATGATTATCCTGAATCGTATGATACATGTGCCCGTTTTCAAATTGCGAGCCAAGATGCTCCGGATTGCGGACGGAGATTTCAGCCGTGATCCTTCTATAGAATGGAACCATGAGCTGGGGGATATCGGACGGGGCATCAATGACCTGTCTGAGGACGTTTACCTGTTAATGAATAAGCGTATTGAGGATGAAAAGCAGAAACGGGATCTGGAATATAAAATGCTCCAAAGCCAGATTAACCCCCACTTTCTCTACAATACCCTGAATTCTATCAAGTGGATGGCCACCATCCAGGGGGCTTGTGGCATTGCAGAGATGACCACCGCCCTCTCCCGGCTGTTAAAAAGCATTTCCAAGGGAACCAGCCTCTTAATCCCCATACGGGAGGAGCTTTCTTTGGTGGAAAATTATTTCACCATACAGAGCTATCGCTACGGCGGCACCTTGTCATTGGAGATTCATGTGGAAGAGGATTTCATCTATGACTGTGAGATCATTAAATTTACCCTGCAGCCCTTGGTGGAAAACGCTATTTTCCACGGAATAGAGCCCAAGGGAACCACAGGGCGCATCACCATAAACGCATTTTGTGAGAAAAAAGCAGAGGGTTCTCCTGATGGGTTTCCCCAGCTTTGCATCGACATCACAGACGACGGTGTGGGCATCTCCCCCGATAAGGCACAGCAGATTCTAGTTGATAATCAGGAAAGCAGCACTGATTTCTTCCGGGAAATCGGGGTCAGCAATGTTCACAAAAGGTTACAGTATGAATTTGGGGAATCCTATGGCATTACCATCGCCAGCGAAGAAGGAGCCTATACCACCATGTCCATTCATATCCCCGGCCGACGTGCAGGAAGGAAAGATTAAATATGTATAAACTGTTGATTGTTGACGATGAACCTCTGGTTCAGGTAGGAATCAAGTCCATGCTGGACTGGTCCAAATACAACATTGAGATATGCGCCACGGCCTTAAACGGCCGGGCGGCACTGCAGATAATAGAGGAAAAGCAGCCGGATATCGTAATGACGGATATTAAAATGCCCGTGATGAGCGGTTTAGATCTGATTCGTATCTGCAGAGAGCGTTACGGAAGTGAAAAGCCTTGCTTTATCATTCTCACCAGCTACGAGGATTTCCATATGGCAAAGGAGGCCCTCACCTATCAGGTAACGGATTATCTGGTAAAGCTGGAGCTCACCGCCGACACCCTTTCCGAGGCCATAGAAAGGGTGCTGGCGGCCATCCGCCGTATCGAAGAAAAAGACGGCGCCGCCTCCACCGCTGTGTATCCCTTTTATGACAAATTCTTTATCCGCCTGTTAAACAATCTTTTTGAATCCGAGGAGCAGTTTACGCTGCAGAGCCGGGATTTGAATCTGGACTTTGGCTACGGCGGGTATGTAT
>NZ_CEWDFQ010000281.1:0-4064 GCF_982438285.1 Acetatifactor sp.
CCCGCCAGGGGCGGCTTTTCATTAGTCAAGGGTAATTCTGGCGACTCCGGTATTACCAGTGGCTTCACAAACGATATCCGCTCCCGCAGGATTTTTCCGGTATACTGCCTGCTCCAGCTCCTCTACGCTTGTCACAGCTTCATCGGCCCCCAGTTTCAAAGCCAGATCCAGTTTTTTCCGATCGATGGGCAAGCCGGAAACAATAACATACGCCCCGCGCAGTTTGAACAGCTGCGCGGCCATAATGCCCATGGGGCCGGGGCCGCTGACCACCACGAGATCTTTCGGATGTACTTCAATCCGCTCGAATACGGCTCTTACAACACAGCACAGCGGCTCCGCCAAAGCATATATTTTTTTCTCCTGCAGCGTTTTGACTGACGAGGGAAGCTTGAAACTGTATTTTGCAGGAACTACTACGTAGTTTGCCATGGCCCCATTTACGTGAGAACCGATAGACTTGCGTTCTTTGCACAGGGTCACCAGACCCTTTTGACAAAGTTCACAGGTTCTGCAGCTGTAACAGGCCGGCAGGGTCGTGACCCAGTCCCCAACTTTGAAAATACCTGTGTCACCGCAGGTTTCCACAACTTCTCCTACATATTCGTGCCCCATGACGACAGGCATATTGACAGATCGCTGGTCGTGCATGGCGTGGACATCGCTGCCGCAGATTCCAGCAGCCAAAACCTTTACTTTCAGTTCACCCTCCTGGGGTACAGGCTCGGGAAGATCCATCAGCTTTACGCCGTCGCTTCCCAATGCGTATTTGACCAATCCTTTCATTTTGATGCCTTTCTTCTTTAAAACCACCGGCCGGAATCTTGATCTGTCTGGTAGGTTTCCAAAGGCACCCAGCCTGTCCAGAGGAATTGGGACATTGTTTTCTGGGTGACTCCGAAAGTAATGAACTCCTCCGGCTTTAATGCTCCCTCCTCATATGCACGCACAAATTCCGGGAGCTTATACAGCTCTTGTATAATGGCCGGAGAGATTTCCTCATCAATATGACATTTCTGCTCCGGCGCGGCCTCAATGACCATCCTCTGGATTCGCGCCTGCAAAGAGAAAGTCATATCCGCGCCTGCCATAGAGGTCAGATGGTGCACGCCCCGGAGTCCGGCCGGCATGACACGGGCGGGAATATTTCTCTCTTTGAACAACCGGTAGACTTTTTTGCATACCGCGTTCCCGGCATTTTGGATGATGGCCGGGTCAATATGGATCTGATTGTCCCGGGCTGTTTCCAGGAGGTATTCATCCAGCCGGCCGCCCTGCTGCACTACGAAGATTGGCTTGGGATGAATTCCCGCAGAGAGAGCTTTGGCTCGCCCCCGCATATAGGCTTCACCCACAGCCATGGCTTGGGAAACGGAGAAATTCAGTGTCGTGCATACTGCGATTCCGCGGGAAGCAAGTTCTTCCACAAGCGGAAGTGCGGATTTAATAGTGGGTGTTTTTACGGAGATGTTGTCAGCCCAGGAGGCATAGCGCAGCCCTTGCTCAATCATGAGGCTGGAATCCATGCAGATGGAAGGGTTCAACTGCCCCAAGGCATAGCCGTCTTCGCCTTTGGTTTCTTCATAAACTTTTTTGAACTTTCCTGCGGCATAACAGGCTACCATTTTCAAAAGAGCCTCAGCCCGCTCTGAAGGCGGAATGTCCTTTGGAATTTTGTCAACTTCGGGCTGCCAGAAATCCGGAACGGCCTGCAGGGTTTTGTATGTCAGCACAGGATTGGTAGTGACCCCACAGGCGCCGTTTACAATGGCATCATCGATCTCACTGGGAATGGCGGAATCATGCCAAAATCTTGTGGGCGTCTCACGGGTCAGCCATTGCAGATAGTTCATTTCAACTGCTCCTTCCCGCATGATGTCGGCTTGAGAAGGCCGTCTTATTTTAGAGAGGCGATCCAGTCTGCCATGGGACGCTGATCCAAAAACAGATCGTTCCCGTCCTTATCTTTGTTGGAAGCCATGAATGGATTGATAGGTTTGGGACCTTCGCCGATTTCGAACCCTCCGGTTACAAACAGGTCTGTACCCGTCACAAAACTTGCCCAGTCAGAGGCCAAAAACAGCACTGCATAAGCAATTTCTTCCGGATTGCCGCCCCGATTCATCCACTGAAGAGAGTCGGAATAGCTCACAAAACCCTCTGGATCCGCCTGCTCGGAGGTGGTTTGGAAAAACATTTCTGTGTTGATGTGTCCGGGTTTGACTTCCACGCAGCGGACGCCGTATCTGGCTTCATCGATTGCAATGGTTTTTGTCATTGTCTGAATAGCACCTTTGGTTGCGGTATAGGCACATGCCCCTTCATCACCCTGCGCGCCTAAAACGGAACCGGTGTTGATAATGACACCTTTCGTTTTTCGCAGATAAGGAAGGGCCGTTTTGATCGTGATGAAATATGAGACAAGGTTTGTGTTTAAGATCCACTGAAATTCTTCCAGAGTGTATTCCGTTGAAGATTTCTGGGGAGGGAATATGCCCGCGCAGTTAAAGAGTACATTCAGCTTTCCATACTTTTCAGCAGCGGCGGTCACACAGGAGGCCAGCTTGTCAAAATTTGTGACATCACATTCCATGTAAGTGGCTTCACCTTTGCCAAGTGCATTGAGCTCTGCCTCGATTGCTTTTCCCCGTTCAACGTTTCTGCCGACAAAGACAACATTTACTCCAGCCTGGATGAATTTGGTCACAGTGGCCTTTCCAATTCCAGAGGTACCGCCAGTCATAAAGGCAACTTTGCCTCTCATGTTTTCTTCAATAGAGAAATAATCGGACATTATGTAGGCCTCCTTAATCTGTTTTTTAATTTAGAAGTGGATGTCTGCAATATTTTCCCGAAGTCCCTGGATCCCTTTGTTGAATCGATATGTGCTACCGTTGTGAGGGGCGTCAAAGTCGTAGCCCTTTGGAGCGGCAGACAGGCGTTTTACTTCCGCAGCTGTTGTAACATAAATGTCGGTCAAATCATCTCCGCCAAACATCACGGAGGAAGTTTGCCCGCTGGGGACGTGCAGCTTCAGCAAAACTTCTCCGTCGGGAGCGTATCTGGCAACACAGTAGCCATACCACTGTGCCACCCATAGACAGCCTTCCGCATCCACAGTCATACCGTCTGGAATACCTTCGTTTTTGGGAATTTGGACAATAACGCGCTTGTTGGAAACGGTACCGTTTTCAAGGTCATAGTCGTATGCGTAAACGACTCTCTCATACGTATCCACAACATACATGGACTTGTTGTCAGGAGAAAATGCAATTCCGTTGGAAAGGCCCCAGCCTTCATCCAGGATGGTAATTTTGGCGTCTTTATCAACGGAGTAAAGGCGTCCGCGCTCAAAATGGTCGCCTACGGTTTCATCATAAAAAGTGGTTCCGAAGATAAATCGGCCCTTTGCGTCGGCAGAGGCATCGTTTGAGTGGAGAGCCTGCCCGGCAAACTCGGTGGCGATTTCCGTCCAGTTTCGTTTTTGATCCCAAAGGTAAAGGCCTTGATGTGTTGCGCACACAAAGCCGCCTTCCTTATTCAGCGTAAAACCGGAGACATTCTTTCCCGAGCACACAACTGCCTTTTCGCCGGTTTTGGGGGTGTAACTGAAGATCTTTCCGGCCAGCATATCAGACCAATAAAATACTCCTGTCCGGTAGTCCCACATGGGGCATTCACCACACCTCAGCATCGCGTCGCCAATTACGTCGAAATAGGACATATGCGGTTCCTCCTTTAAAAATTCAAGTCAGCTTAAATGGGAAAAAATGGGCAATTAAGAGAGGTCTGCTGGCTGCCTTTAATGTGGCTGCAATTCTACATCCAGTATTTTTTTTGTCAATTTGGCAAAAAACCGCTGCAAGAACTAATAAAAATTCACTATTAATGAAATTTTTATTAGTTCCTGCTATTGCTATTTGAATTGTTACAGGGTAAATTTTTATGCAATTTTGCCATTGATTTTTGCTTCTTTAATAAAAAAATTGAATAATAAGACCAAAATATTGACGCCCTAATCTAAAGATTGACATGTTGTGTGGATGGCCGTTACGTATTATGAT
>NZ_CEWDFQ010000282.1:0-4063 GCF_982438285.1 Acetatifactor sp.
TCTCTGATTATTGTAACCAGGCACAGGATAAAAATACATGAAACAGTTATTTAAAATATATTATGTAGTTTCAAAAACTATGTGTTACAATAATGATAATACACTCGCATGGAGGAAATGTCAATAGATATCAGGAATCTTCTTCTATCACCTGAATTTCCAAATAGTCAAAATCAATATCCTCGATAAAATTATCCTGATAAAACCGAACCTTATTGTGACGCTTGAAATCCTTTACTGTTTTGTCCAGCCAGATGGGCTTGCCCAAGTCAAACTGGACGCATATTTCGTCCAGGGCCCGGAAAATTTTGTGAGTGCGGGTATCGGCGCTGCCGTCACAAATGCAGGTATCCTGCAGCATATGATTATCTTTAAAGGTTCTTGCCCATAAGCGAAACATAAATGGAACTCCTTTCAAAAATGTATTTTAGACAGTATAGCATGTCATAATATTTTTGTATATGTCATATATATACAAGGTACGGTTCTAAATATTATTGACAAATTTTCTTAAAAAAGGATTAATTATTTGTGAATATTATACATTTTTATCATGCTTTATGCTATACTGATTTTATAAAGGCAGAGAATTATAAAATAGAAGGAGCTAAAATGGAACTAAAGGTGGACAATGGAGAAGGCATTGACAGCTGGCAGGAGGTCATGCTTGTATATAATGCTGCGCTGCGGCAGATAGAAACGAAAATGCAGATTCTGAATGATGAGTTTCAGCATGTTCATCAGTATAATCCCATAGAGCATATTAAGGTCAGGATCAAAACGCCGGAGAGCATCGTAAAGAAGCTGAAAAGAAATGGCTATGAGTCCACGATTGACAATATGGTAAAGTACATCAACGACATTGCAGGTATCCGCATTATCTGCTCCTTTACCTCTGATATCTACAGGATTGCGGACATGATAAGCGAGCAGAGGGATATTAAAGTGATTGCGGTAAAGGATTATATTACATATCCCAAGGCGAGCGGGTATAAAAGCTATCATATGATTGTTTCGGTGCCGGTGTATCTGTCCGACCGTATTGTGGACACAAAGGTGGAGATACAGATACGCACGGTAGCCATGGATTTCTGGGCCAGCCTGGAGCATAAAATCCATTATAAGTTTGAAGGGGACGCCCCGGAGCATATCAAGAACGAATTGGTGGAGTGTGCCAGAATGGTGTCGGATCTGGACGCAAGAATGCTTTCCCTGAACGAAGAAATTCTGGCCATCAGCCGGGAAAGAGAAAAGGAATAGCTCAGGCAGGAGTTTCTCTATTGCTGAAAGAAACAGCAGCCATAAAATGAGGAGTGCCCAGACACCTTTCGGTATCTGGGCTATTATGAAAAAATTTATCTATGTGTTATGCTGACATCAATGGCCATTTCCTTTGGCTACAAATAGAGTATAGCAATAAAATATGAACAAAATATGAACGGCATGTAAATTATTGGTTAATGTAACAAAAACATATAGTGAATTAAAGATTTTCGTATGCAGTTTGCACAAAAATCGGTTTCTGTTGTCAGAAAACTGAAAAAATGATAAAATGTCCCTATGTAATGCAGACACCACAGATACTTATATTCGAAACATGGCAGGTGGATAATTCGGAGGGAAATGGATGGATATGTTTATGGACAAGTTGGCACAGAAGCTGACTGCACAGGAAATGATTCAGGCGAATACTGCGGCGGATACGGAAGAGCTTAACCGTCTGAAGGATCGTCTTAAGGAGTACAACGATTGTCTGGACCGGCTTAAGGCGATCGTGGAGGAAGGAGATGCAAGGCTTAAGGAGTCAAAGTCGGACAGCGGGCAGGTTGCCCGGCTGGTGGATGAAGCCATTCAAAAAATTCATGAAATAAAACAGGATTCCGAAGCCCTTGAGGAATGGAAGGCCGAGTTTGTGGAAAAACTGGAGGGAAGCGGCGAAGGCGTGCACCGGGAGTGCGTGAAGGTTTACCGCAACGTACAGGCTGTGGTAGTGGAGGAATCCGCAAAGCAGACGGAGGGTCTTGACCGGCTCAGTGACATTGCGGGAAAAGCTTCTGGAAAGCTGAATGCGGTATTGGGAATTTCCATTGCAGCCCTTGTGCTGTCCCTTGGAAGCGTGGTTGTGCAGGTGATGAATCTGCTGAATTTTAAATTCTTCTAAAAAGTTTTCATGCGAAGGGAAAAATGATGGCAAAAGAGATTTGGAAGCCGGGGAATATGCTGTATCCATTGCCGGTGGTTATGGTCAGCATGGCGGATAAAAGCGGCAGAGCCAATATTATAACGCTTGCCTGGGTGGGAACAATCTGCACAAATCCTCCCATGTTGAGCATTTCCGTGCGCCCGGAACGCTATTCCTATCCGATTTTGCGGGACACCGGAGAATTTGTGGTAAATCTGACTACCAGGGGACTGGTTTTTGCCACAGATTACTGTGGCGTTAAGAGCGGCAGGGATGTGGATAAATTTGAGGAGCTTAAGCTGACAAAGGCGGATGCGGCTTATGTGAAAGCGCCTATGATCGGAGAGAGCCCTGTGAATATTGAGTGCAGAGTCAGGCAGGTGAAGCCCTTAGGCTCTCATGATCTGTTTCTTGCAGACGTGCTGGCGGTGCACGCAGATGAGAAATATATGGATGAGGGGCGAAAATTTCATCTGGAGAAGGCGGAACCCATTGTCTATTCCCACGGCGCTTATTTAAGCTGTGGGGAGCAGCTGGGAACCTTCGGCTACAGTGTGCGCAAAAAGCAGAAAGGAAGCCGCCGCAGTGGCTGAGGGCTACCTCTCTTGGAAGCTGTCTGGGGAGTCTAAAAGACTCCCCCTTTTTACGGCATCATTTCCGTAGCGTTTCCGGATGCTGTCCAGGGCGGCGTCCAGCCGCTTTTGCTTTTCTGATACCGGGGAGGCATAGTCGAACAGGCTCAGCTGTATAGGTTCGCCTTCCTCCACAAGCTTTGCGGTGCGCACCCCCAAAAGGCGGATGGGAGTGCCGTCCCAGAGCTCGTCGAACAGACGGCTGGCCTCTTTGTAAATCACATCTGTGGAAGCACTTGGAGCCTCCAGGAGCGTTTGATGGGAGACGTTTCGGAAGGTATTATATTTGATCTCCGTACAGACCAGGCCTGCCAGCTGATGAGAGGTGCGAAGCCGCCTTCCCACGGACTCTGAGAGGGAGAGCAGAACCTTATGGGCCTCCTGCCTGGTCAGCGCATCCTCTGCAAGGGTGGTGGAATTTCCTACGCCTTTCAGCTTTGCGGGTTCGGAGAGCACCTCGGAATCATCCTGTCCGTTGGCATAATTCCAGAGGGTCAGCCCGTGGCTTTTTAAGTGGGCCTCTAAAATGTCTGGATCTGCCTGGGCAAGATCGCCAATGGTGAGTATGCCCAGCTTTTTCAGGGTTTCCTGGCTGGAGCGGCCGCACATAAACAGACGGGAAACGGGAAGGGGCCACAGCTTTTTTTGGATTTCCCAGGAATACAGGGTGTGCACCAGATTTGGCTTTTTAAAGTCGGAGGCCATTTTGGCAAGCACCTTTTTGTCTGAAATGCCGATATTCACTGTAAAATCAAATTTTGCGAAAATCGTATCCTTGATATAGGCTGCGGCAGCTTCCGGAGAGGTATATTTACCGGCTATGGGGGTATAATCCATATAGCATTCATCAATGCTGACCTGCTCAATATCCGGGCAGATTCCCGAGAGGAAATCCATGAGAAGCAAGCTCATGTGTTCGTAAAGCGCATGGTCGGGAGGTACATTTACCAGGTGCGGGCATTTGCGGAAGGCGTTGACGATGGGCTCTCCTGTCACAATGCCGTAGGCCTTTGCAGGTATGGATTTGGCTAAAACCACGCCGTGGCGCCTGCTCATATCTCCCCCCACAATAGAGGGAATCAGGCGAAGGTCCACATCGCTTCCCTCCCGCAGGCGGGCTAAGGAAGTCCAGCTTAAATAAGCGGAGTTTACGTCAATATGAAAAATAATGGGGTCTGCCATAAAAAATAACCTCCGGTGTGCTTTTGCTTCCAGTATAGCACAATCTTTCCTTTACAAGGAAAATAAA
>NZ_CEWDFQ010000283.1:0-4051 GCF_982438285.1 Acetatifactor sp.
AATAAAGTGCAGACAACTAAAAAGGGAATCCAAATATATTTTTTCATTATTCGCATTTTGTATTTGTTCATTTACATTTTTCGACAGTTTTCCCAATATTTTCTGTTTTTATCTCCCTGGAATGCTCTTTCTCTATTTACAGAAAATGCTCTAAGCAACTGCTTTATAAACCATGGCAGAAACCATGATCCAAAAGTTACTTAGAGCATATACCTGCAAATTAAAAATGAGGCTTTCCCTACAGCCTGGTGGTTACAAAGATATCATAAATTGCTTTGATGGCAGTTTCAAAATCTTTGTTATCCACACCGATGATAATGTTCAGCTCCGAGGAGCCCTGATCAATCATC
This sequence comes from Acetatifactor sp., assembly GCF_982438285.1. Taxonomy (NCBI): domain Bacteria; kingdom Bacillati; phylum Bacillota; class Clostridia; order Lachnospirales; family Lachnospiraceae; genus Acetatifactor; species Acetatifactor sp. The sequence goes on from NZ_CEWDFQ010000283.1 coordinate 351, forward strand.
TTCACGTTTACATTGCTGTGGGCCAGGGCGGAAAAAATTCTTCCCGCAGTTCCTCTGGTGGATTTCATTCCCCTCCCCACCACTGCAATCAGCGCAAGGTCGGATTCAATTTCAATGGAATCCGGGTTTACCACTCTGTGCAGTCCGGCTACCACCTTCTGCTCCTTATCTACAAATTCATCCTGATGCACAAACACCGTCAGCGTATCGATGCCTGAGGGAACATGTTCAAAGGAAATGCCGTTTTCTTCAAATATCTGCAGTACCTTTCTCCCGAATCCAATTTCGGAATTCATCATGTCCTTTTCAATATTGATGGAGCAAAAGCCCTTCTTTCCGGCGATGCCCGTTATCACATATCTGGATTTCTGACAGGTGCTCTCCACAATCCAGGTGCCTTCATCCTCAGGCGCATTGGTGTTTCGTATATTGATGGGAATTCCTTCCTGACGCACCGGGAAAATGGCCTCCTCGTGAAGCACAGTAGCTCCCATATAGGCAAGCTCTCGAAGCTCCCTATAGGTAATCACCTCGATGGCCTGAGGATTTTCAATGATTCTGGGGTCAGCCACAAGAAAGCCAGACACATCTGTCCAGTTTTCATAGGCGTCGGCCTTTACCGCCTTCGCCACGATGGAGCCGGTGATGTCCGAGCCTCCCCTGGAAAAGGTTTTCCCCCTGCCGTCCGGCATGGAGCCGTAAAATCCGGGAATCCCCGCCCGCTCAACGCCCGCCAGTCTTTCAGAAAGGACTTTGTTGGTAGTATCCGCGTCAAATTCCCCATTTTCCTTAAAAAAGATCACTTCCGCCGCATCTATGAATTCATAGCCCAAATAATCCGCCATAATGATGCCGTTTAAGTATTCTCCCCTGGAAGCCGCATAGTTGCTGCCCGCCCCGGCGCTGAAATTCCCTTCAATGGCCTCAAATTCTTCCTTCAGGGAAAGGGTAAGCCCAAGGCCCTCTATAATCTCCTGATATCTGGCCTCGATGGCCCACAGCTGCTCCTTAAATTCCTTCCCCGAAGAAGCCAGATCATAGCAGGCGTAAAGCATATCCGTCACCTTCACATCCTTGTCAAACCGTTTGCCGGGCGCGGAGGGAACCACATATCTCCGCTCCTGGTCCGCCCGGATAATGCTGCCTGCCTTCTGAAACTGTTCTGCGCTCGCCAGGGAGCTTCCGCCGAATTTTACTACCTTTGCCATTTTCATTTACTCCTCGTTATCTCTTGATATTCTCAGCTTTCCAAGCTATCTTCCTCATCTTTTCAAAGACCTAAGAAATCATCCATAAGCAGATGTCCCTCTGCAATCCGATTCCCGCTCTTTAAGCCTTCCTCTTCATTATAATCCCAGTCATGGCGTTCGGGCTTTGTGCTGTCGTACAGCATATAGGGCACATCCTCTGCCGTATGTGTGCGCAGCCGGATAGGCGTAGGATGATCTGGAAGCAGAAGCAGGCGAAAATCCTCCCCGGCCGCCTCCATTTTTTCCACAACAGGGCCCACCACCTGCTCATCCAGGTATTCGATAGCCAAAACCTTTCGCTCCACGCTTCCCTGATGTCCCATCTCGTCGGGGGCTTCCACATGAATGTAAGCAAAATCATAGCCCTCCTGTGTGAGAGCCTTTACCGCCGCCTCCACCTTTCCGGCATAGTTTGTATGAAGGCCGCCGTTAGCTCCTTCCACCAAAGCAACGCCCATGCCTGCTCCCACAGCAATCCCCTTTAACAGGTCTACCGCAGAGACCATCATCCCTCTCTTACCAGTCTTTTTCTGAAAGGAGGAAAGCATGGGTTTGGTTCCAGCGCCCCAGAACCAGCAGCAGTTTGCCGGGTTTAAGCCCTTTTTCTTCCGCTCTATGTTGATTGGGTGGTTCACCAGGATATCATAGCTTTTCTCCATCATTTCCCGAAGGGCCTTATCCTGGGGCAGATACGCTCCAATCACCTGTCCCAGCACATCATGGGGCGGAGTCAGCTCCACCACCTGCCCCTGCTTCCAGATCAGGCAGTGCCTGTAGCTTGTTCCCACATAAAAACGGTAGATGTCATTCCCCAGCTGCCTGGCTGCCGCCTCAAGCAGCACGCTGCATTCCTCTGTGCTGATTTCCGAAGCGCTGTGGTCGATAATAACCCTTTTTTCAAAGGGGCCTTCCTCCTCGGAAAGGGTCACAATATTACAGCGAAGGGCAATGTCCGTATCCTCCATGGGCACGCCGATGCTCAGCGCCTCAAGGGGCGAACGCCCGGAGTAATAGATTTTGGGATCATATCCCAATACGGAAAGATTGGCCGTGTCGGAGCCCGGCTTCATGCCGTCCGGAATGGTATGTACCATGCCGATCTCCGAAAGCCTGCTCAATCGGTCCATATTGGGGGTTTTCGCATAGGCCAGAGGCGTCTTTCCCCCCAGCTCCTCTATGGGCTCATCAGCCATGCCGTCGCCCAGCACCACAATATATTTCATAATTTTCCTCCTAGAGCAGTCTGATTCTGCCAAGCACCCTGTCCGCCAGGGCCTCATATTTTCCGGTGAAGTCCCTCTCCTGCATCACGGGGGTAAAATAGCCGAAGTCCTGCTCTCTCCCTTCCAGACAAAGCAGCCTTCCCCCGGGGAACGCCTCTTCGATTTCCTTCTGGAAACCGGCTCTCGCCCTGATAAAGAAGCTCCTCTCCTCCTGGGAAACATCCGCAAGGCGGACGTTTTCCTGTTCCCAGAAGCACATAATCACTCTGCCCGGATGCCTTGCACAGTCAATTACATCTGAAACCACTGCGCTGGCGGTGGGCAGCTTGCCAGCTCCCTTTCCGTAATACATGGAATCCCCCAGCATGTTGCCGGTGACAAACACAGCGTTAAACACACCGTTTACCATGGACAGTGGATGCTCCTTATCGATCATAAAGGGCGCCACCATTGCAAGCACCTCATCCTCAGAAACAGTCTTGCTCCTTGCCAGAAGCTTGATGGTCTTTCCCGCCGCCTTAGCATATGCAAAGTCCGCTGCGGAAATTTTTGTGATTCCCTCCGTATATATCTTCTCGCTGTCCACGTTCTTTCCCAGCATCAGAGAGGAGAGAATTGCGATTTTCCTGCAGGCGTCATATCCCTCCACATCAGCCTCTGGATTGCGCTCCGCATAGCCTTTTTCCTGTGCCCGCCCAAGCACCTCCTCAAAATCGGCGCCCTCTCTTTCCATTTTACTCAAAATGTAATTGGTGGTGCCATTCAAGATACCGGTGATGGCCTCTATTTTTTCTGCTGTGAGGGAATAATTTAAGGGCCTTATGATGGGAATGCCGCCCCCTACGCTTGCCTCAAACAGATAATTGCAGCTGTGGGCCTTTGCTATGGAGAGAAGCTCCGGGCCGTGCTTGGCCACAAGCTCCTTGTTGGAGGTGCAGACGCTTTTTCCTCTCTCCAGCGCCTGCTTTGTAAACTCATATGCCGCTCCTGTGCCGCCCATGGTCTCACAGACGATGGTCACCGTATCGTCCTCCAGAATCTGATTGAAATCATGAATCACCTTATGGCCGTACGGATCATTGGGAAAATCTCTCAGATCCAGAATATACTTAATATCCAATTCCTGAGCGGCCTTTTTATTTACCATCTCCTTGTTCTTCTCGATCACCTCCACGACACCGCTTCCCACCGTGCCGTAGCCCAGTACTGCTATATTTATCATAAATTC